>CAXTCT010000056.1:0-9621 GCA_964242565.1 uncultured Acetobacteraceae bacterium
TGCGAGGCGATGAAGACGAGCAGGCCCCCCAGCACGATGGCCCCGCCGGCGCGGCCGGCCGCGAGCCCCGCCCCGCCGCAGGGCCGCATCGCGTTCGAGGCGGTGGGCTTCCGCTATCCCGCCCGGCCGGCGATCGCGGCACTGGACCGGATCGATCTCACGATCGAGCCGGGCGAGTTCACCGCGCTGGTCGGTCCCTCGGGCGCCGGCAAGACCACCCTGTTCCAGCTGCTGCTGCGTTTCCATGATCCGCAGAACGGCCGCGTGCGCATCGACGGCGTCGACATTGCCATGGTCGATCCTCATCTATTGCGCCGCCGGATCGGGCTGGTGCCCCAGGATCCGGTCATCTTCAGCACGACGGCGCGGGAGAATATCCGCTACAGCCGGCCCGAAGCCAGCGACGCGGAGGTGCGCGCAGCGGCCGACGCGGCCGATGCCGGCTTTCTGGAGGAACTGCCGGAAGGCTACGACAGCTTCCTGGGCGAGAAGGGCGTCCGGCTATCGGGCGGCCAGCGCCAGCGCGTCGCCATCGCCCGAGCGGTGTTGAGGAATGCCCCGATCCTGCTTCTGGACGAGGCCACCAGCGCGCTCGACGCGGAGTCCGAACGCGCGGTGCAGCAGGCGCTGACCCTGCTGGCACGCGGGCGCACCACGCTGGTGGTGGCGCATCGCCTTGCCACGGTCCGCCGTGCGGACCGCATCATCGTTCTGGACAAAGGACGCATTGTCGCAACGGGCAATCACGCCACCCTGGTCGGGCAGGGCGGCCTTTATGCCCATCTGGCCAGTCTGCAATTCAACGGGCCGTAGCTTCCGCGCCGCCCGGATTCCGGGGGTCCTTCCCCGAAGCCCTTCCCGGCCTGGTCCCGCACTAGATCATCGTGGCGATGGTCTCGGCGATCGTGGCGGTGCAGGAGGGAGCGGAAAAGCGTTCTGCCTTGGCGCGGATCATGCTCCGGTTGAAATCGCCCTTGTGACGGCGGAAATTGCGCAACCCTTCGGCAATTCCTGCCGGAGAAACATCAACCAGCAGCAGTCCGGTGACGCCGTTCTCGATGACCTCGGGGATGCCTCCGGTATCGGTCCCGATGGACGGCAGACCGGTCGCGGCGGCTTCGGCATAGACCATCCCGAAGCCTTCCACGTCGCCTTCACTCGGTTTCACGGCCATGACGAAGGCATCGCTCCGGCCGAACTCCTCGATGACCCTTTCCGTGCCAACAGATCCGAGAAAGCGCACGTCGGCCCCGACACCGAGCCGGTCGGCCAGCCCACGCAGCCTCGGCAGATCATCCCCGTCGCCGATGACGGTGTAGGCAACCGCCATCTCGCCTTTCAACAGGGCGATGGCCTCGATCACCCCATCGATATTCTTGCGCTCCGCATTGGTGGTCAGCCGCGCCACGGTGACCAGCCTCATGCTGGTGCTGACGCCCGGGTTGGTCACCTTGAAGAAGTCCGGCCGCATGCCCGGCGGCACAACCGTGAAACGATCTTCCGGCACCGCATACATCTCGGCGCATAGCCCGCGCGAGAACGCGCTGTTGGCGAAGATCCAACGGGCTGAATGAAGGCCGGCACCGATCTGGCGGGTGCGCCACCGCTCGACGATGCCTTGGCCGAAGAGCCGGCGCGCCAGACGGAGCGGCCGGCCAGGATGGGGATGCCACGGACGGGCGAAGTCATTGCCGTGAACATAGGCGAACAAAGGGGCGGAAAGAGTGACGGCATAGGGAGCAAGGCCGGCGTTGAGCGTGATCCAGGCATCCACCGGCTCACGTTCGAGTTCAGGCAGATCGCGCGGCATCTCCCAGTGCATGACCGGTTTGATGTCGATGTTTCGATTATGCGTCTGGAAGCCGTAGCCCCGGGACGTGTAGACCGACACCTTGTGATCCTGGGCGAGGCTTTCGACCAATCCACGAGCATGCTCCTGCATGCCGCCATGGTCGGGGGGAAATTCAGCGGCGATGACACCGAGTTTCAGGGAACGTCCCGTACGAGGCTCACGAACATGCCGGTTCCGGCCAGGCCGAGCCGCGAGACCGCGATGCGCGCTTCCCGCTCCTGTCTCAGGTCGATCGACGGCAACTTCCTGCAACCAAGCCTCCACATTGCGCCAATATCAACCGCGTGTCCGAAAAATGAGCAACCGCCTCACGAAAGAGACGGCATCATCGTTCAGCTCAACCAATACCGGACAGTCCAGACAGACGTTAGGGGCTAAAGGGCCGGGCCGGCCAGCGGTTCCATTACCCGGCCGATGATTTGACTTTCGTGATTCATAGTTTGTCGGGCAAGACTGGTCAGTTTCACTGGAACGCCGCTTAATAAATTCTTCGTGATACGGGCGCAGCTGCCCTTTTCCGGTGCTGGCACAGTCACCGCCGTGGTCAGCGGGAAGAATGGCCATGCCAATCGATCTTCTTTTCGCCCTGGATACGTTTTTCAGGATATCGCATTATGATGAGGGGATGTTTGAGCGGAACGAACCCTCCAGACCGCCAGCGTCTTCAGAAGCGCCTTTGTGCCACCAACCTGGATATTGGAAAGGGGATGATGTTGCCTGGGTTCGCGTCCTGTCCGAATGACAACAAGATAAAACCGGTCCGCGCGGGCGATCATGGCCGTAGATGATTATATCGCCGTCGATGCGGCAGCAGATGATGGACTTCACGCGCTCCTGGAGGATGGCGCCCGGCTCCCCGTGAAGCGTGCGGGCCAGGTCGTTCGTGACTACGGAGACGGCTGGCGCCCGAGCTTCATCTACGCGGGATTCGGGTCCATCCTGCTTCTCGAACTCCGGCATGAAGATGGGCGTGAAGGAACCTGGTTCCTCGACACCGAGCTGAACATTCTTCCCTCGGGATTCGACCAGCTCGAAATCAGCTACAAGCAGACGCTGCAAATCTCGTCCATTGCCAAGATCGACTCGATTTTGAGCTTCGTGTTGTCGGATACTTCCGGTGTCGCGCCTGAATCGCGAAGCTTGTTGCACATAAACAGGGGGACACTGGAACAAATCCTGAAAGCCCATGTCTTCTCCCAGCCATCGGCCACGCAGTACCTGCTTCTGGACAGGCTCGCTTCGGGATGTATACGGCTTCAACGCCGGAATTCGGGAATGCGAGTGCGGGTCTCCGCCGACATCATGCGTCACATGATGGGTCAACGGATTGTGGATCTGGTCGCCAGGACGATCGAGGCCGGTCAAATCGCCTTTCCGTCTCCAGTGGACGAACATCCGGTTCTGACTGATACCTGCATCTGCATGAGCACCTTCGTGATCATGTACAAGTGTTACGATCGCACCAATGACCTGATGTTCCATGTGATTACCAGCACGCATGTCTGCCGGGTCGTTGCGGTGTATTTTCCGGGAACGGATGAATGCTTTTGCGTGAACAAGAACGAGGAGACTGCCCTTCGTGACCAGTTGCCGTATAATTCACTGGATAAGGCGTTCCGGGATCATCTGATCAGATACGGCAGCGCCCTTGTCACCTATATGACAAAGAAGACCAGAGATATTTCCTGCCTGGCGTGGCATCGGCATCTAGGCCACCACCTTTGGCAGGATATGACCGGCATCGAAAAGGTTGAACGGGACGTCGGCGCGGAACGGATGCCGCGTTACATCATGGTCTCTGCGGCGCGGAGCGAGATGTTCGGCCCGATTGACATCCTGTTCCCGTCCCTGACCGGACGCGTGGACCGGTCCTGTAACGATGTTGCGGACCTGATAAGGAAGGTCTACGGCGAAGGGGTGTGCCTTCTAAGCCCTTCCGACTCCCTCATCAGGAGAAGTCTTGCAAGCAGGGTCATAGACCATGCGACAAATTCGCCTGAACTTGAAGATGACCGCAACATTCTTGTCTTTTACAAGTCATTGGACATTCCTATCATTCTACTGGGTCTTCGGGTTGAAAACCGCACCGTCGTCGATTTCCCCGCCTTCTGCGAGTTCCTGGCGAATATGATCATCGACGAAACCGGAGGCTCCGCCGTAATCATCATCGACGGACACAACAACAACGGAACGACGACATTCGAGAGCGCGTCGGACCAGAATGCCACGAAAACGCCCATCGAGGTAGAACATGAAATTGCCGCGCGCCTTATCCGGATATTCTCGAAAGCGGATGTCCACGTAATCGACAATATCGGCTCGAGTATGGCCAGAAGTGTCTTCTGGAGTCACCATGCGGATTTTTTCATTACGCCCTGGGGCGCCGGGCTCGCAAAATATATCTGGATCGCGAACAAGCCGGGTCTGGTCCTTGCCGGACATCATTATCAGCGCGAGGGTTTCGACCTGCATATCTACGACAGCCCGGAATATATCGAGAATTCGATGCCCATGACCGTTCTCGACATAAATGATGTCGAGGATGCTCCTGACGACCAGTGCCTCATCATGACCGACGAGCCGCAACGGACCAATTTCAAGGTGCGCCTGGAAGCTGTGCGCGGCGAGGTCAGACGATTATTGCTCAATTCGGGCCATCTTCAGGAGGGGCGGGACGCCACAGCGTCTCCTACTGGATCTGCCGCCATTGGTTAGTCGTCTCAAGAAGGAAGGTCGCGTTGGCTCCAGCGGCGATCGGCACGCCGGCATTGGCTGCCGCAGCCTCGATCACCGCCCCGGGATTACCTGCGGGAGGGTAGATCGTAAACGGGTTGCCGCAGCGGTTAAGGACGACAACACTCGCACCTACCGGCGTGCTGGCCGGCAATTGCACGCCGGTGCCGGCATTACAACCGGTCACGGTATCGTAATGGGACGGCAAGACAAGGCTGGAGGCCTGGTTCGTTCCCGAAGCCGCAAGCTGACCGGTGACCGTTTGCGAAATCCAACCTTTGACCTGATCATTCTGTATCAACAAATTTCCCGCGGCGTCGAGCGATGCCAGATAGATCCCGGCCGTCGCCGATCCCAAGGCCACAGCAAAACCGTCCGCACGCAATGCTCCCGGCTGGACATAGATCCCGAAATGCCAATGGCCGCCGGCAGTACCAACAACCTCATGAGCCGTGCAGTCATTTGGTCCGGAACAATAATCGACGAAACCCAACTTGGCGTTCGGCTGCCCATAGCTCGGTTGATAGCTTCCTGAGTTTTCGATCCCCGCTTCCAGCACCGTTGCAAATCCATCCGAATTGGGAAGAATCTGCACCTGGGTTTGGTAGGCCCAGATTTGTCCGGCGTTATTGCCGGGTACGATTTGCGCTTTGGCATAATAATCGATGAGGGCGGTGTTGGTGTTGTCATTATCGTTTCCAACCGCGGAAAACACGGTCTTCTGGGTGTTGGAATTTGAGTTACTCAAGTCCAGTTCGGCATAAATCGTGCTTTCGGAGTACGGGGCGTTGCTCAACATTCCAAGGTTGACCGCGGCACCGCGCTGAAGGCCGGTGCCTGTCTGGCCCCAGCCGTTGATCTGGGCTCCGTAGATATGCCCGCCCCTGTTCTCAAGCCCGACGCCGCCGTGGTTCGACATGGTCGTTCCGAGGTAATAGACGCCGCGACCCACACTGACCATTCCACCGCCAGCCTTCCACGCAGCATATTCCGCCGCCTGGAATCCGGGATAATCGTCCGTGGAGAAAAATCCGATATTCTGGCTATTTGCGATATTCGCGGTTGTGGCGACTCCGGACGAAAGCCCAACGATCGTCACGCCGTTTGCCGTAGCCAGCGAGGCCACCCGGGTGTTGATTGGAATTCCAACACCTCCCACGAGTTGCCCAACCGCGATCCGGCTGTCCGTGTTGACGGTGATGGCGACACTCCCCGCCGGTGTCGTACCATTTGCCGAGGCAACAAAACCGTTACCCAGAGCACCATAATCCTTGGGATCGAAAAACTCGCCAAGCTTGTCCTTCATCAGGTGCGCGACGGACACGACATCCTTGGTGCCTGGGTCCACCGTGATTTGCGTGCCGCTGGCATCGCCACCGGTCAGCTGTACAGAGCCTTGAGCCAGCGAGACCACATTGCCTAACGTCGTGCCGGCAATCGGGGTCGCCGGGCTGACGGACGAGCCGGTGCGAGCCGCCGCCGCCAGCGCGGTCTGAAGCTGCAAGGCATTCAGGCCATCCGCATGAACAGCTTCGGAACCCATGACCATCATCAAGAGGAGCCCGGCTATAGTTCGCATACCAGATAGCCTCACGACGTCACGCACCCGAAATTTCTGCAGCCGGACCCATATCATCGACCCCACAACACCCTGTCTCATGGCGAAAGCGCAATTCATTCCGGGCCATGGCCTGGAAGCGCAGCCGGAAGGGACCGATCTCTAGGCGGAATGTGTCTCGAGCCCGCGTGGCTGCTCGAAAAGACTAAAGCTCATCGTCCGTATGGATCAGTCGCCGATGTGGGCTGCTTCAAGACGTTGGATGGCATGGTAGGTCTGTCTGGCTTCGTCATCCTGACCAACATGCGCCTCCCAGGCCGCCTTCTGGCTGTAGACGTGGTTATCGAACGAGAAAAAGCCGATAGCCCGCTCGGCTGCAGCGATTGCCTCTGGAAGTCT
Organism: uncultured Acetobacteraceae bacterium; assembly: GCA_964242565.1. GTDB lineage: Bacteria > Pseudomonadota > Alphaproteobacteria > Acetobacterales > Acetobacteraceae > Lichenicoccus. Next base: position 6,543 of record CAXTCT010000056.1, read on the forward strand.
TCCCATGGAGCCGAGTAGCCGCGCATATTGCGAGATGACGGACGCATTGCTGGTATTTGCCGCGGTATAGGACATGACCTCGAAGAAATCATAATCATATCCAGGAGCCGTGCCCTCCGATCCTCCCATCCGGAAATTGGCCAGTTCCACCAGCATGGGCTCATAAGTCGGGTCACGATTGAACGCCAGGTTCAGCAACGCGCTTCCCGTGGCCCGGTCATCGGCAACGAGGAACAGCTTGGCGATCCGGCAGATCTCGGCCCCGATGAAGCGGCGCCTCTCGATGGCGTCGGTGGCGAAACGGGCCGCCTGTTCCGAAGCTCCCTGACGCAGCAGCAGCTCGATCTTGCGATAGTTGAACTCGAATTGGTTCGGATCGGCCGCCAGCGCCGCGTCGATCACGGCCGCTTCCGCCTCGACGTCTTGGCTGAGTTTGTGATAGTCGGCGACAGCATGAAACGAGCCCGGGCTGGTGTCGCCGTGGTTGAGGCGGTCCTGGTAGTACGCGACGATTTTATCAAAATTCATGTACGGGCGGGTGAAGCGTCCCGCCCAGAGATCGAACAGGCTGCCGACATCGATCGCGATGCCGCCCTTCCGCTTGATGGCGTTCGCGTACAGCTTGCCGCAGAAGCCGGCGCCCACCAGAAACAGGGCGCCACGATACGGCACGGTGATCCCGCTCACCACCGTCTCGGCGTATTTCGGGTAATGCGGCGGCAGATAGCCCGAATAGGCCGCACTGCCCTGCTCGGGCACGTTGATGAACACGGAGCGTTCGACGCCATACTGGTCGCGGAAATATTGCCGCAGGTCCCGGCATCCGACGAAGCCGATGAAATCGCGTCCGGTCAGGATCTCGTCGAACAGGCCACGGTCGAGCATGAGCTGCGGGAAGCTGACATGGGTGAATTTCGGCAGTCTCCCGCCTTCCTCGAAGACCAGTTCCTCCAGCACGTTGCGCGCCCGGGCGAACAGGGTCGGCCAGTCGGCCGGCGGCACGCCGATCCAGTCGGCGTTGCGCATGGCCGCGTTGATCGCCGCCCGCAGCCGGAACAATTCGGCGTCGGTCAGGGGGTTGTTGCCGAACTGGGTTCGCAGCTCCTTGCATAGCATCGACGCCGAGTAATATTGCGGACAGCCGCTGACCTTGCCCTCGCCGTCGTTGAAGCGCAGGAACGAGGCCGGCTCGTGTCGCGACAGCTTCGCCTTCAGGTCCTCGACCAGATCATCCAGCGACAGCTCGTTTTGCTTCAAGACCGACTTCCCCGCACGGATTTCACCATCACCGGCATCGGGCAGTTCCGGCAGCCGCCAGCGGCCGATATCGTCAAGCTGCCCTGGCCTCGTGTTATAACCCATCCAGCCATCGGCCAGCGAGCCGATATCGATGGCGATGCCACCGAGTTGCTTCACCCTCGCCGCATAGACCTTGCCGAGAAGACCGGCCCCGACCAGGAACACCGCGCCGCGAAAGGGCACTTCCAGCGTCTCCAGGATGCGCTCGTAGATGTCCGGGAAATGACCGGTTCCGAGCACGTCCGCCGGGAGCTGGACCCGGCCATTCTCGCCTGGCACCATGTAGGAGGCCGTCCTGGCGATGTTGCAATGCCGCGCCAGCCGCCCGGCGAGCTGGGGATGGCAGCCGATGAAGCCGATGAACGGCAGGTCGGCCAGCAGCGGCTTGAGGAACGGAATGGTCTTGTGCAGGTCGTGATGGATCAGCGCCGGCGTGTACAGCCGCCCGTCCTCCTCGAGGATCATGTCCTGCATTTCGGCGAGGAAACCGAAATGATAATGATCGGCAGCCTCCATCTGGACGCTGGCGATGCCGGTGACGTCCGCGGTCGCGACCGCCCACAGCACCTTCTGGCCGAGGGCGAGCACTTCCTCCCGGTCGAACAGCTCGATGCGTTCCTTGAACCAGCTCTGCCAGATCGAATTGATCATCGCCGACAGCTCGGCCGGCCTGAGGATCGCCTGCACGCGCGGGCTGAGGTAGGACAGGAACCGCGCCTCGCCGTCGAACATGCGTATGAACGAGAATGGCTGCCGCGTCTCGATCGCGCGCGCGAGCTGGCCGATGAGGGCGTCCACCTCGAGCCAGGCGGGCGATGCCTGGACCGCGCCGATCCGGTCGAGCGTCCTCGCGCGGTCGAAGCTCAGCGACAGGCGCGCCACCGCGAGATGCCGGTATGGCCCATAGGGCGGCGCCACCGTGCCGGCCATCTCGTCCATGAGCGGTTGCAGGGACATCAACTCCTCATAGCCGCCGGTCAGGGCCAGGGCGGTCGAGTAGCTCCAGAGCGCGCCGTCCTGATGGCGCAAGACCGGCGCGGAAACACGCAGATAGGGAAGTGCCGCCCGGTTGTTTCCCTGGTCGCAGAGGCGTCTGCCGAGACGGTTGTTGAGATGGGCATCATCGGGTTGCAGTCCCACCATGTCCTTGAGCAGCGCCAGGCCATCGGTGCGCCGATCGGATGTGTCGGCGAGTGCAAGCGCCTCCTCCAGCAGGATGACCGCGTCGGCCGGCGCCGAGGCCGCCGCCAGGCGGGCCGCCCGACGAAAGGCGTCCAGCGCCGCATCGATGTCGCCTTCCTCCGCATCGAGGCGCGCCAGGGACGACCATAGCAAGGCGTCATTGCATGTGGCTTCGCCGGCCTGCGCCAGCTTGTGCCGTGCGGCGATGCGATGGTTGCCGGACAGCAGCAGCGCGATCTCGTCACGCGCGTTTTTGTTGTCCGCGATCATCATGCAAACATACCCGACGATGCCATCATCGCGGCATGATCCCATGAAACCGGAACCCATGGAACACATAGCTAAGCGTGCTATGGCAAGTTTCGAAGCCTTTCGCGCCCGGACCGATCTCGCCTCCGCGTCCGCCTGCGCTCGAATCGTTTTGATATCCCATCGGGGGAGAATGCGCCTTGGCCAGACCTGTCGATCTCAGCCGCTATCAGCCCGCGCCGGAGGCGGCGAACGATGCGTTGGCTGGCCCTGCGGCCGGCCCTGCGGCTGGCCCTGCGGCCGGCCCCGCGGTTGTTGCCGAGGACACATCCACGGACCCGCGCCGGAT
>CAXTCT010000057.1:0-9404 GCA_964242565.1 uncultured Acetobacteraceae bacterium
GTGGCGCGCGGCCGCAGCTCCGCTGCCGATCGCGACGCGGTGCTGGGGCGCATCGCGCCCACCGCGGCACTGGCCGACATGGCAGGATGTGACCTGGTGGTCGAGGCGGTGTTCGAAGACGTGGCGCTGAAGCGGCAGGTGATCGGCGAGCTCGAAGCCGTGGTGGGCGAGCACACGATCATCGCCACCAACACCTCGACGCTTCCCATCGCCCTGCTCGCGCAGGGGGCGAAGCGGCCGGAGCGGTTCATCGGGATGCATTTCTTCTCGCCCGTCGACAAGATGCACATCGTCGAAATCATCGCCGGGGAGGGCACCGGGGAGCCCTGTCTCGCGCACGCCTATGATTTCGTCCAGCAGATACGCAAGACGCCAATCGTGGTCAGAGACAGCCGCGGCTTCTTCACGAGCCGGGTCTTCGCGGTGTTCATCGACGAGGGTGACCGGTTGCTGAAGGACGGCGTCGATCCCGTCGTCATCGAGAACGCCGCGCGGGCGGCGGGCATGCCCGTAGGCCCATTGGCGGTGCAGGACGAGGTGATGATGGACATGCTGCTGCGGTCCTGGAACACCAACCGTGGCCTCGACCGCGACCGCAACGATACCTATGCCGATACCTATGCCGTGTGCGGCGAGCTCTGCACGTTCATGACCGAGCGCGGACGGCCCGGACGTGGCGCGGGAGCCGGCTTCTACGACTATCTGCCCGATGGAGGAAAGCGCCTCTGGCCCGGGCTATATGAGCGGTTCGGTGGCAAGACCGCCATCCCATTCGAGGATGTGCGCGACCGGATGATGTTTCGCATGGTTGTGGAAGCGGCGCGCTGCCTCAACGAGGGTGTCGTGACGACGATTCGCGACGGCAACATCGGCTCCATCCTCGCATTCGGCTTTCCCGTGCATACGGGCGGCGTGTTCCAGTTCATGACAGGAGACGGCGGCCTGGAACCGTTCCTGAAGCGTTCGGAGCAATTGGCGGAGGCGTATGGCGAGCGCTTTGCCGTTCCGTCCGGGATGGAAGCAAAGCTGGCCGCGTAAGGCGTTTCAATCGCCAACGGATGGCATCGCTGATAAGCCTGCTCCGCGCAAGGCCGGCCCAGCCGGAGCAGGAGGATGCAAAGCCATGGATCATCCCCATGACGATGCCACCCTGTCGCCTTGATTGGCTGACGGCATCCTACGCCTGCGCTACATCATTCTGGCTTGCAAGTTGAACAGGATGACAAGCGTGCCGCCGACCATCAGGGCAATGATGAGGCTTGAGAACAGGATCAATTGCAGATCCGCCCGGGCGGAGCGTGTCAGGTCGATGTGGAGGAAACAGCGAAGATGCACAAGCATCTGCGCCAGGCCAAGGCCGAGCACGACGTAGAAGGCCCGCCGCCCGTCGAGCAGGCGGAAATACACCAGGCCGTAGGCGAGGAAGGTCAGCAGCAACGCCAGCCCGTAGCCGACGACGTAGGTCAATGTTTCACGCAGCTCTAGCCGGGGGGAGGTCATCGGATCAGTCCTTGGAGGTAGACGACGGAGAAGATCACGATCCAGACGATGTCGAGGAAGTGCCAAAAGAGGCCAAGGCGGATAAGGTTGATCTTCAGCTGCTGGTCGCGCCCGACGAGGGCCATCTGCAGCAGCGCCACCACGATCCAGAACGAGCCGATGGAGACGTGCAGACCATGCACGCCGACCAGCACGAAGAACGAGGACAGGGCGCCGTTGCGCGCGGGGGTCGCGCCATGCGCGATCATGGTGGAAAAATCATGGAATTCCATCGCCAGGAAGGCGAGGGCCAGCGCCAGAGTGACGAGCAGCCAGATCACCAGATACCGCGCCCGCTTGTCGCGCTTGAGCGCCAGCGAGGCCTTGCCGAACGTGAAGGATGAGGTCAGCAGCAGCATCGTCTCGGCGAAGGCGGACCCGATCTTGAACTCGTGCGCGGGGCTGGGGCCGCCGGCGGTGGCCCCCTGCATGGTGCCATACACGGCGAATAGCAGCGCGAACAACACCGCGTCGCTCATCAGGAAGACCCAGAAGCCGAAGACGTCGCTCTCGACTTCGTGGCGGATCTCGCGCGGGTCGTCGGCCAGGTTGAGCCCGGCGTGGCGGAGCTGGGGACCTATGCCATCCATTCTGCAAGCCCCTGGTTGCGCGGCGATGTCTCGAGCTGGCGCGGTACCGGCTGGGCCGCGTTCGCCTCGGCGAGCCAGCGCCGGTCCACCGCTTCCACGGTCGCCGCCGGAATCGTCTTATACACATTGCGCATGGACGACCGGACAACGGCGGTCGCGATCGCCACGATGATGAACCCGATGGCCATCCACCAGATATGCCAGATCAACCCGAAGAAGGACGCGGTGGCTGCCAGCCCGACGATCATGCCGCAACTGGTCTCTTTCGGCAGTTCGATATCGCGGTAATGATCCGCCGGCTTGTAGGCGCCGTGGTTGCGCTTGCGCCAGTAAAACGCGTCACGGCTGCCGACATGCGGGATGGTGGCGAAATTCCACTCCGGCGGCGGCGCCGAGACCGACCATTCGAGGCTCCGCGCATCCCATGGATCGCCCACGGTCACGCGGTTGGCGTCGCGGTCGCGAATGCTGACATAGAGCTGCATGAACAGGCTGGCCAGCCCGGCCAGCAGGATCAGGGCGCCGCAGACCGCGACCAGCAGCCAGGGGCGATAGGACGGATCGAATACCTCCTGCGTCCGCCGCGCCATGCCCGCGGCACCCAGCACGTAGAGAGGCATGAAGGCCATGTAGAAGCCCACCACCCAGCAGGCCACCGACAGCCGGCCCCAGTTCTCGTTCAGGCGGAAGCCGAAGGCCTTGGGAAACCAATACATATAGCCGGCGATCATGCCGTAGAGCATGCCGGGGATCAGCATGTTATGGAAATGGGCAACCAGGAAGACGGTGTTGTGCACCATGTAATCGACCGGAGGCTGGGCCAGGAGCATGCCCGTGAACCCGCCGAGCGTGAACGTCACCATGAAGGCCATCGACAGCAGCATTGGCGGTGTGAAGCGCACCTCGCCCCGGAACATGGTCAAGATCCAGTCGTAGATCTTCACGCCTGTCGGGATGCCTATTGTCATGGTGGCGATGCCGAACACCGCATTGACGTCCGCACTTTGTCCCATGGTGAAGAAATGGTGCAGCCACACGGTGAATGAGAGGACGCCGATGCACATCGTTGCGATGACCAGGGAGATGTAGCCGTAGAGTTCCTTCGACGAGAAGGCCGAGATGACTTCGGAATAAACCCCGAAAGCCGGCAGGATCAGGATGTAGACCTCGGGATGGCCGAACAACCAGAACAGGTTGACGTAGTTCATCATGTTGCCGCCACCATCGTCGGTGAAAAAATGCATACCGAGGTAGCGGTCGGCCGCCAGCAGCAACGTCGCCACGGTGAGCGGCGGCATCGCGAAGATCATCAGGATGGAGGTGCAGAGCGAGGTCCAGCAGAACAGCGGCATGCGCATGAACGACAAGCCAGGTGCGCGGAGCTTGTAGATGGTGCAGGCGAGGTTGATCCCCACGGTAGTGGAGCCGATCGAGGTCAGCGTCACCGCCCAGATCCAATAATCCGGTCCCACCCCGCCGCTGTACGCCAGCTCGGTGAAGGGCGGGTAGCCACTCCAGCCGCCGGTGGAAAACTCGCCCAATACGAGAGAGGCCATCATCAGCACGGCGGAGCCGATCGTGAACCACAGGCCGACCGAGTTGAGGTAGGGGAACGCCATGTCCCGCGCGCCGACCTGCAGCGGGACGACGTAGTTCATCATCCCCGTCAGGAACGGCATCCCCATGAAGAACACCATGATGGTGCCGTGGGTCGAAAAAAGCTGGGAGAAATGACCCGGCTCCACCACACCGCCCGCATTGATCGCAGCGGCTTGCTGCACCCGCATCAGCACCGCCTCGATCAAGGCCCGGGTCAGCATGATCCCGGCGACCACGATATACATGATGCCGATTTTCTTGTGGTCCAGGCTGGTGAACCATTCCTTCCAGAGATAGCGCCACAGCCTGAAATAGGTGAGCACGGCAAACAGGAGCATTGCGCTGCCCACCGTGATAAGGGCGGCGCTGCCGCCGATGAGCTCGCTCAATGTCGGGTCGCGCCAGGTGCGCACGAAGGCGAACGACGCCCAACTCAGGTTGCCGAGCAGGAAGTGCCACGCGCCGGGCTCGTTCATTTCTTGGAAGTCTCCATGGGCAGGGCACGCGGCGGCATGTCCCCGGCTTTCTGCAGGTCGATCGTGTGCCCGCTGGGCTCGGTCAGGCCCACGATCCTGTCGAACAGGCCGGGATCGACCGTGCCGAAGGCGAGCGGCTGCGGCTGCAGGGAGCGGCGGGACAGAATCTGGTACTGGGCGCGGCCGAGCCGGTTGGGCTGCGCCTTCGTGTCCGCAAGCCAGCTTTGGAACGCGCCGGCGTCAAGCGCCTCCACCTTGAATTTCTGGGTCTGGAAACCCGTGCCGTTGAACTGGACGTTTTCGCCCCACGACAACCCGGGCGCGTCGGCCAGGAAATTCAGCTGCGTGCGCATGCCCGCCATGGCGTAGATCTGCCCGGCCAGGCGCGGCAACATGAATGACTGCATCACCGTGGCGCTGGTCAGGCTGAGATGCACGGGTCGCCCCGCCGGGATTACCAGCCGGTCCACCGTCGCCACACCCTGGGCGGGATAGATGAATAGCCATTTCCAATCCAGCGCCACCACCTGGACATCGATGGCCTCGCCGCCGAGCGGCCGGTAGGGGTCAAGCCGGTGCGTGTCGCGCCACAGGAACACGGCGATGACGATCACGATGATGGTTGGCGGGATCCATATCAGTCCCTCGAGACTCCAATTGAACCCCCATTGCGGACGGTAGGCGCTTTTGGTGTTCGACAGCCGGTAGTGCCAGCCGATCAGCGGCACCAGCAGCAGCACCGGCACGATCACGAACAGCATGATCGCGCTGACCCACAGGAACTCGCTCCGTATCCCGCTTGCCACCGGCCCCGCGGGCTTAAGGAAACCATGATCGAGCACGCCGCAGCCGACGAGGGCGAGGCAGACGGAAGGGACCGCGGCCCGCAGCCCGCGACGCACCAGACCTATCGATCCAGCAAGGACGCGGAGATCCGCGTCCCCGAGCCTCCCGCCCGTCAACACGAGGCGGGGGAGGATGGCTGGCCGGCCGGTCGAATGGCGCGGCGCGCCGGACCGGATCGATTTGCACGTTCGCATCGATCAAGTGGGCCGCAAATACATCGATCCGGCAATGGCCCGAACGGCGGCGCGCGCATTTCACAGCAAGAACGCGATAGATGCGCGGCAGGGGAAGTGGACTTTCCTCGCCGATGGACGTTTGTCGGGAAAGAACAGGAATCACGCCATGCCGGTCGTTGTTATTACAGGAGCTGGTGCCGGTGTCGGCAGAGCTACCGTCGAGGAATTCGCCCGCAAGGGCTATGATATCGGCCTGCTCAGCCGTGACAATGGCCGGCTGGAGAAGGCGGCGGGCGAGATCCGCGAGCGCTATGGTGTAAGGGCCCTGCCGATCCCGACCGACGTCGCCGACGCCGCTGCCATCGAGAAGGCGGCGGATCGCGTCGAAGCCGAGTTGGGTCCGATCGAGGTCTGGGTCAACATCGCCATGGCGACGGTGTTCGCGCCCGTCAGCAAGCTTACTCCTGCCGAGGTCGAGCGTGGCACGCAGGTTACCTATCTCGGCCAGATGTACGGCACCATGGTGGCCTTGTCGCGCATGCGGACCCGCAATCGCGGCACCATCGTCTGCGTCAGCTCCGCACTCGCCCATCGTTCCGTGCCGCTACAGGCCATCTATTGCGGTGCTAAGTCGGCCATTCGCGGCTTCATCGACAGCCTTCGCTCCGAGATCATCCATGACAAACTGGACGTCCACGTGACGGTGGTGGACCTGCCGGCGGTCAACACCCCGCAATTCAGCTGGGCGCTGAACAAGATGGGCCACGAGGCGCAGCCGGTTCCTCCGATCTTTCAGCCCGAAGTGCCGGCACGGGCCATCTTTTTCGCCGCAACGCACAGGCGCCGGGAGATCTGGGTCGGCTTTCCCACCGTCAAGGCCATCCTGGGCAACATGATCATCCCGGGGCTGCTTGACCACTACCTCGCCAAGGCCGGCTATACCGGTCAACTGACCGACGAGACCAAACCCGCCGATGCGCCCTCGAACCTGTTCGAGCCGGTTCCTGGCGACTATGGCGCGCATGGCCGGTTCGACAGCAGGTCGCGGTCCGATAGCTGGGAGATGTTCACCGACCGTCACCGCCACGCCACGGTCGCCATCGTCGCGGTCGGGTTCGTGGCAGCCTTGCACCAAATCGCCAAGCGGCTGGACATCTGATGGTGAGCCGCCCCATCGAGGATTATGCGCTGCTGGGCGATGGGCGGACCGCGGCCCTGGTCAGCCTGGACGGCTCGATTGACTGGCTCTGCATGCCGCGCTTCAGCAGCGACGCCTGCTTCGCCGCCCTGCTCGGCAAGGATGAGCACGGATGTTGGCGCCTGGCCCCCATCGGCAAACCGACCAGGACCACGCGCCAGTACCAGACCGACACGATGGTGCTGGAAACCGAGATCGAAGCCGAAGGCGGTGCCGTCCGCCTGATCGAGTTCATGCCGGCCGATAGCGGTGGCGGCCCCTCGGTGGTGCGGCTTGTTGAAGGCGTTCGGGGCCGGGTCGCGATGCGCTCCGACATGCGGCTGCGCTTCGATTACGGCTCGCTGCCACCCTGGACCGAGGCGATCGAGGGCGGCAGCAGATCGCACGTGGGGCCGGACCTGATGGTGCTGCGCGCGACCGTGCCGCTCCGCATCGATCAGCATTGCCAACAGGCGGAATTCACCGTGGCGGAAGGCGAGCGGGTGGCGTTTGTCCTGAGCTACGGCAGGGGGCCAGGCGAGTTGCCGCCCGCTGTCGATGCGGAGGCGGCGCTTTCGGCCACGCAAGGTTTCTGGCGCGGCTGGATCGCGCGGTTCGATGACAGCCGGACCCAATGGCCCGTCGCGGTCCGGCGCTCCCTCCTCACGTTGAAGGCGTTGATCGACCGCGAAAGTGGCGGCCTGGTCGCGGCGCCGACAACCTCGCTGCCGGAAGCCCCGGGCGGCGCGTTGAACTGGGATTACCGGTATTGCTGGCTGCGGGATTCGAGCTTCACGGTCGATGCCCTGCTGAGCGCCGGCTTCAGGGAGGAAGCCCGGGCCTGGCGCGATTGGCTGCTGCGTGCGATCGCGGGCGAGCCGGGCCAGATGCGGATCATGTACCACACGGATGGGGGGCGGCACCTGGCGGAGTGGAGCGTCGCTGCGCTTCCTGGCTACCGCCATAGCAGTCCCGTCCGGATCGGCAACGCGGCATCGACGCAGCATCAGATCGATGTGTACGGCGAAGTGCTGGATTGCTTGAGCCTCGCGCGGAAGGGGGGCCTTCCCGTGACCCATCAGGAGCGTGTGGCGCAGCGCCGCATCGTCGACCACCTGGCAAATGTTTGGGACACGCCTGGCTCGGGCATATGGGAGTCGCGCGCCGAGCCCCGGCAATACACCTATTCGAAGGCGGTCGCCTGGGCCGGCGTGGACCGCGTGCTGCGCTTCCTGCAATCCGACGCCGGCCGCGCCGATGCGGATGACGCGACGATCCAGCGTCTGACGGCGCTGCGGCAGCGGATCCATGACCAGACCTGCAGCGAAGGCTGGAACGGGGGGATCGGTAGCTTCACGCAGTATTTCGGCGGCCAGGAGCTGGATGCGAGCTTGTTGCTGTTGCCGCGGATCGGCTTCCTGCCGGCGACGGAGCCGCGCATGGCCGCGACCATCGAGGCGATCCGGCGCGAACTCACCGAAGGCGGCCTGGTGCGGCGCAAGAAGGCAAAGTCCGGCGGCCCGGCAGAGGGCGCGTTCCTCGCATGCTCCTGCTGGATGGCCGACTGCCTCGACATGCAGGGACGCCGGGAGGAGGCACGCGAGCAGTTCGAGCAGGTGCTGGCCGTGGCCAACGACCTCGGGCTGCTGGCGGAGGAATACAACGTGCCGGGCAAACACCTGGCGGGGAATTTTCCGCAGGCGCTGACCCACCTGGCCCTTGTCAGCACGGCACTCCGCCTTTCCGGCCCGACGCTCCAGACGGCCCAGGCCGCAACCAGTGAACGAACCTGAAGGCTCCAAGCACATGACAGCATCATCGGACCATTACGACGTGATCATTATCGGCAGCGGCCCTGGCGGCGGGGCCGTTGCCCACCGGCTCGCCGCGACCGGCAAGCGCGTGCTGATGCTCGAACGAGGAGGCTACCTCCCGCGCGCTCGCGAGAACTGGGACTCCAAGACGGTGTTCGTCGACGGCAAGTACCAGGCCACCGACACCTGGTACGACAAGCACGGGACCAGCTTCCAGCCCGGATTGCATTATTGGGTCGGAGGGAACTCGAAGGTCTACGGCTCCGCCCTGTTCCGGATGCGGGAACAGGATTTCGGCGAGCTGCGCCACAAGGATGGCATCTCTCCCGCCTGGCCGGTCGGCTACGACGTGTTCGAGCCGTACTATTACCAGGCCGAGGCGTTGTTCCATGTCCACGGGCAACGGGGCGAAGACCCGACCGAACCCTGGTCGAGCAAGCCTTATCCTTATCCCCCGGTCAGCCACGAGCCGCGCATCGAGGAACTGAGCCGTCAGCTCCAGGGCGAGGGGTTGCACCCGTTCCATCTTCCCCTCGGCATCCTGCTCGACGAAAAGGACGGCAAGCCCACGCCGACCAGCCCCTGCATCCGTTGCGACGCCTTCGACGGGTTTCCGTGCGCCACCAATGCCAAGGCGGACTCGCAGGTGGTCTGCGTGGACCCGACGCTGGCCGCGCACCCCAACTTCACCCTGCTCACCGGCGCGTACGTGTCCAAGCTCGGGACAGACCCCTCGGGCCGGAGCATCCGTGACGTGCATGTCACCCGCAACGGCCAGGAGGAGCAATATTCCGCCGACATCGTGGTGGCGGCGTGCGGCGCGCTGAGTTCGTCGCTGCTGCTGCTGCGCTCGGCCAACGACGCGCACCCCAAGGGCCTGGCCAACGGCTCCGACCAGGTCGGGCGCAACTATATGCGCCACAACATGTCCGTGCTGATGGCCGTGCTCAAGGAGCCGAACCACACCGTTTTCCAGAAGACGCTGGCCATGAGCGACTATTATTTCGGCGCCCCTGACTGGGAATATCCGCTGGGACTGATGCAGATGTGCGCGACGTCGCATGGCGAGCAGATCCGCGCGGAAGCATTGCCGGGCTGGCTCAATTTCATCCCGGAGATGCCGTTCGAAAAAATGGCGCTGCACTCGATCGATTTCTGGCTGCAAAGCGAGGACCTGCCGCGGCCGG
>CAXTCT010000058.1:0-9300 GCA_964242565.1 uncultured Acetobacteraceae bacterium
GGCATCGGCTTCAGGCGGCCGGTCGAGCGTTTCCCCTTCGTGCCGTCCGACCGCGCGCGCCTCGACCGGGATTGCTTCGAGGCCTACAGCATCCAGGTCTCCGGCCTGGAGCAGAGGCTGCGTGCCACCGGGACCCAGCGGATCGTGATCGGGGTTTCGGGGGGCCTCGACAGCACCCAGGCCCTGATCGTCGCCGCCCGCGCGATGGACCGGCTCGGTCTGCCCCGCGGCAACATCCTCGGCTACACGATGCCCGGCTTCGGCACCAGCGACGCCACCCGAGGCAATGCCATGGCCCTCATGGCGGCACTCGGCATCAGCGCCTCGGTGCTCGACATCCGCCCGTCGGCGACCCTGATGCTCAAGCAGATGGACCATCCCTTCTCGCGCGGCGAGAAACTCCACGACGTGACGTTCGAGAATGTCCAGGCCGGCCTGCGCACCGATTACCTGTTCCGTCTGGCCAACCAGCATGGCGGCATCGTGCTCGGCACCGGCGATCTCTCCGAGCTGGCGCTTGGCTGGTGTACCTATGGCGTCGGCGACCAGATGTCGCACTACAACGTCAATTCCGGCGTGCCGAAGACGCTGATCCAGCATCTGATCCGCTGGGTGATCGCCTCGAACGGCTTCGCGCCCGACGTGCTGGGCACGCTCGGCCTGATCCTCGCGACCGAGATCTCCCCCGAACTGGTGCCACCGGGAGAGGACGCCGTCCCGCAGAGCACGGAAGCAAAGATCGGACCCTACGAGCTGCAGGATTTCAACCTGTTCTATATCCTGCGCTATGGCTTCCGTCCCTCCAAGATCGCCTTCCTTGCCCTGCAGGCCTGGAGCGACACCGGCCGGGGCACCTGGCCGCCCGGCTTTCCCGAGGCGCGCCGGCACAGCTACCAGCTCGCCGAGATCCGGCACTGGCTGGAGCTGTTCCTGCAGCGTTATTTCGGCTTCAGCCAGTTCAAGCGATCGGCCATGCCGAACGGCCCGAAGCTCAGTTCCGGCGGCTCGCTGTCGCCGCGTGGAGACTGGCGGGCGCCGTCGGACGGCAATGCCCGGGTCTGGCTCGATGAGCTGGCGCGCAACATGCCCTAGCCGCGGGACCGTGCCTGTGCCGGCTCACGCCGCCGAGGCGAAGCGCTTGAGGAGCGCCGACAAACGATGCCGGCGCATTTCGGTGCGGGCCTTGGCACCGTCGGCCATATAATTGAGCTGTATGGCATAGCGCCGCCCGACATACCGGCGATGACCGTGCCACGTGGTCTCGCCGTTCGGAAAGGCGAGCAGGGTGCCATTCACCGGGGGCACCTCGACCGCGTAGTTCTCGATATCGTCGGGGCTGCGAAGCAGGCGCAGGCAGCCCTCGCGGCGCACCCAGCTTTCGCTCTCCGGGTTGAGATAAAGCAGGACGGTGACGCGCTTGGCCGTCGAGTCGCGGTGGATACGGCCGTCCCTTGCGCGGGTGCGGCCACGCAGGGTCAGCATGACGGGGGCAGCTTCGAGATCCAGCCCGAATTTCTCGGCGATGGCCCGGCGCAGCCGGGGACCTTCAAGCTCCCGCACCAGTTCCTGGACCACCGGCCGCAGACGCAGCGAGGCCGGCGGGAAGGACCCGCCGCTGGACATCGGCGGCAGCGCCTCGACAATCGCGCGCAGGCCTTGCGGCGGAACAAAATCCGGCACCACGACATGCGCGAAGGGTTCGAGGGCCACGGGGGTTGCCCTCAGCCGGTCAAATCCGAGATCCGCCTCTGCCATGATCCGCTCGTTCCAGCCGCCTGTTGCTCAGGTAACCGGAGGATGCGCCTGCTTCAAGGGGCCGCACTCAGCCATGCCATTGCCGCATGGGATGCAGGATCGTGCTGGTCGACAGGAACTGGGCACAGCCAAGCTTGCCGTCACAGCAAGGAAGCACCGGCACGGCATGGGCTTGACGGCGCGGATGGAAGGCGATGTGGGAGAGCATGGTCCCGCTGCCTTCGCAGGTGAAATGCGGTTGCTCGACGGTCATGCGCAGCTCCCCGGCCCGTGCCTCACACGGAGCGGCGTTCACGACGCCTGCACCCGCCAGGACGGCCAAGCAGGCGGCGGGATACAGGAAGTCGTGGCGCAGCGACATGGAACGAAAACCTCGGCTCGACTGCAGTAAGACTGATTCGAATAACGAACAAGTCCAGGAAAGGTTACGCCGCTCTCATTAGGTTGAAGCCGACGGGATATTTGATCCCGTGGGCAGGGGCGGCTATGCCGCCCAGCTATGACCGGTTCCGCCCTTGCGCCCATCGCCTGCGAACCCACGGATGTTTCGGCCGGGCAGGGTCGGGCAGGACCGCTGGCCGCCTATAGGCTGCGGCTCGAGCAGGGGCTTCTGACACCCGATCCGGAACAGGAGCGTGCCGCCGTGCGGCTCGACGCCTTGTTCGAGGCGTTGCGCGGCCGCGGCCCGGCGAAGACGGGTCCAGCCAGCCCCATCCAGAAGCTGGGCCGGCTGTTCGGCCGCCCGGCCAAGGTGGAGCGGCGCCCGCGCGGGCTCTATATCGTCGGCCAGGTGGGGCGCGGCAAGTCGATGCTGATGGACCTGTTCTTCGAACAGGCGCCGGTCGCGCGAAAGCGGCGGATCCATTTCCACCGCTTCATGCAGGATGTGCATTCGACCCTGCACGCGATGAAGCGCGCGCATCCCGAGATCGTCGATCCGATCCCGCCGCTGGCCCGCTCGATCGCGGCCGACGCCCTTCTGCTCTGCTTCGACGAGTTCCAGGTCAACGACATCGCCGACGCCATGATCCTGGGCAGGCTGTTCGATGCCCTGTTCGCCTGCGGCGTGGTCGTGGTCGCGACCTCGAACACCCGGCCGGAGGATCTGTTCCAGAACCGCCCGGGCCGGGATGCCTTCAAGCCGTTCATCGCCATCATCCGCCGCGAGATGGACACGCTGACGCTCGACAGCCCGCGCGACTACCGGCGCGGCGGCCTGCGCGGCCTGGCCACCTGGCATGTGCCGGCGGACGCCCGCGCCGACGAGCGGCTGGACCGCGCCTTCCAGCGGCTTTCCGGAGGAGCGGCGCCCGAGCCGGTGACGCTGATGATCATGGGCCGGGCCTTCGTGGTCACGCGGGCGGCCGGTCCCGTTGCGCGATTCGATTTCGACGATCTATGCGGACGGGCGCTCGGACCGGGGGATTACCTGGCACTCGGCGCACGTTTCGAGGCTCTGATCCTCGACCATATCCCGCGCCTCGGGCCGGATAATTTCGACGTCGCCCGGCGCTTCATCGTATTGATCGACGCCTTGTACGAGCAGAAGGTCAAGCTGTTCGCCTCCGCTTCCGACCGGCCCGACCGGATCTACCTGCGCGGCGAAGGGGCGACCGCCTTCGAGCGGACCGCGTCGCGCCTCGAGGAGATGCAGGGGCAGGCCTATCTCGACATGCCGCATATGATATGAGTCGGGCGCTCTTGTCGTATCCGGCCTGACGCGATAGCACTTTCGCGCCGCGGGCATGACGTGGCTTTGTTCATGCTCGCCGCGGCTTGAACAGCATTTCGGGGTTCTTTATGGCTCGCAGCAAGATCGCGCTCATCGGCGCCGGCAATATCGGTGGCACGCTTGCCCACCTCATCGGTCTCAAGGAACTCGGTGACGTCGTGATGTTCGACGTGTTCGGCGGGGTAGCGGCCGGCAAGGCGCTCGATCTGGCACAATCCTCGCCCGTCGACGGGTTCGATGTCGAGCTTTCCGGCGGGTCCGACTACAGCCTGATCCAGGGGGCCGACGTGGTGATCGTCACCGCCGGCTTCCCGCGCATGCCGGGGATGTCGCGCGACGATCTGCTGGCCAAGAACGCCGAGGTGATCGGCCAGGTCGCCGAGGGCATCAAGTCCTACGCCGCGGACGCTTTCGTAATCGTCATCACCAACCCGCTCGACGTGATGGTCGCGGTGATGCAGGAGAAGTCCGGACTGCCCGCCAAGAAGGTGGTCGGCATGGCCGGCGTGCTCGACAGCGCGCGCTTCCGGCTGTTCCTGGCCCGCGAGTTCGGTGTTTCGGTCGAGGACGTGACCGCCTTCGTCCTGGGCGGCCATGGCGACACCATGGTGCCGCTGACCCGCTACTCGACGGTCGCGGGCATCCCGATACCGGACCTGATCAAGATGGGCTGGACCACGCAGGAACGCATCGACGCGATCGTCGCGCGCACCGCCAACGGCGGCGGCGAGATCGTCAAGCTGCTGGAGCGCGGCTCCGCCTTCTACGCCCCGGCCGCCTCCGCGGTCGCCATGGCCGAGAGCTACCTCCACGACAAGAAGCGCGTGCTGCCCTGCGCGGTGAAGCTGAACGGCGAATATGGCCAGAGCGACTTCTATGTCGGCGTGCCGGTGGTGATCGGCGCTTCCGGCGTCGAGCGCATCATCGAGGTGTCGTTCACGCCGGACGAGCAGAAGGCGTTCGACGCCTCCTGCGCCGCGGTCAGGAAGCTGCTGGCCGATTTCCGCGCGCTGGGGGTCTAGCTCTCCCTCCCGTTCGCTTGGCCCGGATTTTGCCTTCTACCCATCCGAAGGGGCCGGCCCGTAGGGTGGCGTCAAGGTTGCTATGCGCGGGAAGCATTGCTGCCAGAGTCGATTTTCCACGCCAGCCTTGCTTGGCTGACGCTATCTCATGGGGGCATGCCTGCGGGCATGGCCCTGGTCCGGAGCGATACATGCCCTGGACGCGTTCCTAGGAGAAGCTTCATGGCGGGCGTCGATATTCTCGCGACGGCCTTCAGCGGTGCCAACGCCGCTTATCTGGCGGATCTGTATGCGCGTTGGGTCGATGACCCGAACAGCGTCGATCCCAGCTTCGTTGCCTTGTTCGGGGCATTGGACGAAGAGGCCGCCGCCGTGTCCCGGGACGCCGCGGGAGCTTCCTGGGCGCCGCGTCAGTTCGAGGTGGAGCCGCGCCCGACGGCCGTCCACGGAATAGTTCCGGCTGGAAAATCTCCGGTCGCGGCGCCGGAAGCGGCCGCGTCGGGCGGAGCGATACGCGCCGCCGCGGACGACAGCCTGCGCGCCATGCAGCTTATCCGCGCCTATCGCGTGCGCGGCCATCTCGAGGCCCGGCTCGATCCGCTCGGCCTGCAGATACCCAAGTCCCATCGCGACCTCGACCCGGCCACCTATGGCTTTGGTCTGGAGGATCTCGACCGGCCGATCTATCTCGGCCATGCGATGTCCAACATGCTCGGCGCGGAAACCGCCTCGGTGCGGGAGATCCTGACGGCGATCCGCTTCATCTATTGCGGTCCGATCGGCGTCGAGTCCATGCACGTGCAGGACCCCGCGCAGCGCGAGTGGATCCAGGGCCGCATCGAATCCGGCGCCTGGCGCGACAGCTTCACGGTCGAGGACAAGACCGCGATCCTGCAGCATCTGACCGAAGCGGAGGGCTTCGAGGCGTTCTGCCAGAAGCGTTATGTCGGAACCAAGCGGTTCGGTCTGGAAGGCGGCGAGGTGGCGATTGCCGCCCTGCACGCCATCATCGACCAGGCGGCCGCCGACGGCGTGCGTTCGATCAGCATCGGCATGCCGCATCGCGGCCGGCTCAACACCTTGGTCAACATCGTCCGCAAGCCCTACACGGCGATCTTCAGCGAGTTCAACGGCGCCTCGTTCAAGCCCGACGACGTGCAGGGCTCGGGCGACGTGAAATATCATCTCGGAACCTCGACCGACATCGAGATCGGCGGCCAGATGGTGCATCTGTCGCTGCAGCCGAACCCCTCCCATCTCGAGGCGGTCGATCCGGTGGTGGTCGGCAAGGTGCGCGCCGGCCAGGACATGACCGGCGACACCCAGACCCGGCATAGCGGGATGGTTCTGCTGATGCATGGCGACGCCGCCTTTGCCGGGCAGGGCCTGGTCTATGAGACCATGGCGATGAGCCAGCTGATCGGCTACCGCACCGGCGGCAGCGTGCATCTGGTGGTCAACAACCAGATCGGCTTCACCACGGTGTCCGCCCATGCCTATTCCGGCATGTACTGCACGGACATCGCCAAGGCGGTGCAGTCGCCGATCCTGCATGTGAACGGCGACGAGCCCGAGGCCGTGATGTTCTGCGCAAGGCTGTGCGCCGAGTTCCGGCAGAAATTCGCCACCGACATCGTGCTCGACATCGTCTGCTACCGCCGCCACGGCCATAACGAGAGCGACGAGCCGGCCTTCACCCAGCCGACCATGTACAAGGCGATCCGCTCCCGCCCGACCAGCCGCACGCTGTATGCCGAGCGGCTGGCCCGGGAGAATTCAGTTACGGCCGAGACATCGGCCGCGATGTGGGACGCCTTCCAGGCGACCCTCGACGATGCCTTCAAGGCGTCCAAATCGTACCGTCCGAACAAGGCGGACTGGCTCGAAGGCAGCTGGTCCGGCATGAAGCAGCCCGGCATCGGCCGTCGCTCCGAGGAACTGACCGGCGTGCCGCCCGAAATGCTCGACCAGGTCGGCCAGGCCTTGTCGACCCTGCCGGCGGATTTCGAGGCCCATCCCAAGATCGCCCGCCAGCTCGAAGCCAAGCGCGAGATGTTCAGGACCGGCCGCGGCGTCGACTGGGCCACGGGGGAGGCGCTCGCCTTCGGTTCGCTGATGATCGAGGGCCACCGGGTCCGGTTGTCGGGCGAGGATTGCCAGCGCGGCACCTTCAGCCATCGTCATGCGGTGCTGATCGACCAGTCCAACCAGAATGAATATGTGCCGCTGAACAATATCGGCCACGACCAGGCCGGCATCGAGATCTACAACTCGCTGCTGTCGGAGTTCGGCGTGCTCGGCTTCGAGTATGGCTATTCGCTGGCCGATCCGCGCACGCTGGTGCTGTGGGAGGCCCAGTTCGGCGATTTCGCCAACGGGGCCCAGGTCATCATCGACCAGTTCATAGCCAGCGGGGAAACCAAGTGGCTGCGCATGTCCGGCCTGGTGATGCTGCTGCCGCATGGCTATGAGGGGCAGGGACCGGAGCATTCCTCGGCCCGGCTGGAGCGGTATCTGCAGCTCTGCGCGGAGGACAACATCCAGGTCTGCAACCTGACCACGCCGGCGAACTATTTCCATGCGCTGCGGCGGCAGCTCAAGCGCAACTACCGCAAGCCGCTGATCATCATGACGCCGAAATCGCTGCTGCGTCACAAGCTGGCGGTGAGCGCCGTGGCGGAAATGGCGGCCGGCACGCATTTCCTGCCGGTGATCCGCGAGATCGACGAGATCGCGCCGCCCGAGGCGGTCAAGCGGGTCGTGATCTGCTCGGGCAAGGTCTATTACGACCTGCTCGCCGAGCGGCGCGACCAGAAGGCCGGCGACGTCGCCATCCTGCGCCTCGAGCAGATCTACCCGTTCAGCGACGACGAGCTGGGCCAGGCGCTGGCGCCCTATGCCAATGCGAAAATCATCTGGTGCCAGGAGGAGCCCGAGAATATGGGCGCCTGGTCATTCGTCGACCGGCGCATCGAGGAGGTCCTCGCAACCATCGGGCACAAGGCGGGCCGGCCGATCTATGTCGGCCGCAAGGGAGCGGCCAGTCCGGCCACCGGGCTTGCGCGCACCCACGCCAGCGAGCAGGCCGCACTGGTTCGCGCGGCACTGGGACTGGACGGCATCGTCGTCAGCCAGGGGCTGGAGCAACCCGCGAGCCAGGGGCTGGACGCAACCGCGGCCTGAGCGCAAATGACGTGGCTGACCGGCCGGTCAGCCACGCCCCATGAATGGCCGCCTCGAGAGTGCGGCAAAGCTGCGGCTGTTCTGGCTGCAGGATCGAGACCGAAGGAAGCGCATGTCTGCCGAGATCAAGGTTCCGACGCTGGGTGAGAGCGTCACGAGCGCCACCGTGGCGCGCTGGCTGAAGCAGCCGGGCGAGGCGGTGTCCGCCGACGAGGCGGTGGTCGAGCTGGAAACCGACAAGGTCAGCGTCGAGGTGACCGCGCCGGAAGCCGGGGTGCTCGGCAGCCATGCCGTCGACGAGGGTGGCGAGGTCGAGGTCGGGGCTTTGCTGACGACGGTCGAGGCCGGTTCCGGGGCGGCCCCGGCGAAAGCCAAGGCGCCCGCGGCTCCCGGCGCGTCCGCGCCGAAACTTCCGCGCGAGGCGGCCAATCCCGGCGGAGGCGTCAATCCGCCTCACCGCACCAGCGGGCCGGTCTCGCGTCCGGCAACGCCTCCTGCCGATGTCGCGGCCCATGCGCCGCTGCCGGCGGCAAGCAAGATGATGACCGAGCGCGGGATCGGCGCCGAGGAGATCGGCGCCGGCAGCGGCAAGGACGGACGCATCACCAAGGGCGATGTGCTGGCCTTCTTCGACAAGCCGCCCGCGCAAGCGGCGAAACCGGCTCCGGCCGCCCCGCGCGCGGACGATCCGCGCGAGGAGCGGGTCAAGATGACCCGCCTGCGCAAGACCATCGCCAACCGCCTGAAGGAGGCCCAGAACACCGCGGCCATCCTCACCACCTTCAACGAGGTGGACATGAGTGCGGCGATGGCGATGCGCAGCCAGTACAAGGATGCCTTCGAGAAGAAGCATGACGGCGCCCGGCTCGGCTTCATGTCGATCTTCGTGCGCGCCTGCGTGGCCGGGCTGCGCGAGTTCCCCGCCGTCAACGCGGAGATCAATGGCGAGGACGTGATCTACCGCAACTTCGTGCATATGGGGATTGCCGTCGGGGGCGCGAACGGCCTGGTGGTGCCGGTGCTGCGCGATGCCGACAGGATGGGGTTCGCCGATATCGAGCGCGGCATCGCCGGCTACGGCAAGCGCGCGCGGGACGGCTCGCTGAAGCTCGATGACCTTGCCGGGGGGACGTTCTCGATCACCAACGGCGGCATCTACGGCTCGCTGATGTCGACGCCGATCCTCAACCCGCCGCAATCGGCGATCCTGGGGATGCACAAGATCCAGGACCGTCCGATCGCGGTCGCGGGCCAGGTGGTCATCCGTCCGATGATGTATCTGGCGCTGTCCTATGACCACCGCATCGTCGACGGCCGTGAAGCGGTCAGCTTCCTGGTCCGGGTCAAGGAAGGCGTCGAGGACCCGCGCCGGCTCCTGCTCGAACTGTAAGCACCAGGGACAGACACATAATCATGGCTACCGAGATCAAGGTGCCCAGCTTGGGCGAAAGCGTCACCACGGCGACGGTGTCGCGATGGCTCAAGCAGCCGGGCGATGCGGTCGCGGCCGATGAGGCGCTCGTCGAGCTGGAAACCGACAAGGTCAGCGTCGAGGTCACCGCGCCGCAAGCCGGCGTGCTCGGTGCTCTGGCGGTGGCGGAAGGGGCG
>CAXTCT010000059.1:0-9269 GCA_964242565.1 uncultured Acetobacteraceae bacterium
TCACCGGGGCGGTGTTCGTCGTGTTGCTGGCGGCCGCCTTTCCGCAAAGCCGCTATGGGTTCCTGCTCGGCATCGCCGTGTGGGGCGCCGCCTGTGCCTTCACGTCCACCCTGCTGAGCAATTTCAGCGCCTATGCTGCCTCGCTCTCGGGCTACACGGTCGCGATCATCGCGGGGGATGTGACGAACTCGACGAACCAGGTTTTCGCGCTGGCAATCTCGCGCGCGTCGGAAATCACCATCGGCATCGTCTGCGCAACCATCGTGGTCGCCGGAACCGATCTGGGCCACGCCCGCCGCGAGTTGCTGCAGCAACTGTCATCCATTGTCGCGGACCTCGCAGCCCACCTGCTGCGAACGCTACGGATGTCCAGCCCGGCGGGACCGGATAGCCGGCCGGTGCGGCGGGATTTGCTGAAGCGCACCGTTGCCCTCGATCCGGTGTTGGACCGGGCCTTCGGCGAGGTGTCGGACTTGCGCGCGCGACAGGCAACCTTGCGGGCCGCGGTCAATGGCCTGTTCATTGCCGCAGCGGAGTGGCGCACGATCGATGGCCATTTCCGCAGCCTATCGGACGAGCAGAGCCAAAGGGAGGCGAGCACGGTGCTGCAGGTGCTACCGGTAGCGGCACGGCACCTGCTGGAGGGTGGCGGTGGTCCGGACTGGGCGAGCGACCCGGCCACGGGGCGCGATCTCTGCATCATCGCAGCACGGGCCTGCGCCAGCATGGCAGCGAAGCAGCCGTCACCCTGCGTGACGGCGGAGCGGACCGCAGCGGCGCTGCTCAGCCTCGCCGCTGCCGCCAACGGCCTCGCGTTGCTGGCCGATCCTGTCAGAGCGCGCACCGTCGCGCGCCAGTCTGCCGTCTGGGGCGGGCAGGATCTGCTGCCACCGCTGGTCAACGCGGTGCGTGTGTTCCTGACCATCACGTCCATCGCTTTGTTCTGGATTGCAACTGAATGGCCGGGCGGACAGGGCGCGATCACGTTCGCCTTCATCAGCGTCATACTGCTCTCGCCGCAGAACGAGAAAGCGGCCGGCGCCGCAACCAGCTTTGCCATCGGCGTGGGCCTGGTCGCCTTGTGGGCGGGGGTCGCCAAGTTCGCGCTGCTGCCGGGGCAGCAAAGCTTCCTGGGACTAGCCGGCGTGTTGGGCATGACCCTGGTGCCGCTTGGCGCACTGGCGACGGTGCCCCGACTCGCTCTGATGTTTGGCCCGGCGGCGACGAATTTCATGCCCCTGCTCGCGCCGACCAACATCATCAGCTACGACACCGAGGCGTTCTACAATTCGGCGCTGTCCATCGTGGCGGGCGTGGCGGTTGCGGCCCTGGCGATGCGCCTGATCCCGCCCGTGCTGGCGGCGGTTCGGGCCCGCAACGTGCTGAACGCGGCCTTGGTCGACCTGCGTGCCCTCGCGATCGGGCCGAAAATCATGTCCCGCCACGTCTGGCAGGTGAGGATTTTCCGACGCTTTGCCGCCATGCCCGACGCGGCCGAACCGCTGCAACGGGCATGGTTGCTGGCAACGCTGACGGCTGGCGCGGACGTCATCCTGCTTCGACATCTCAGCGATCGGTCCGCCGGATCGTGGCCGTCGCTGCAGGCGTGTCTGCACGACGTTGCCGCGGGCAGGATCGACGCCGCCGTCCGAGGCCTGGCGAGCCTGGATCGCGACCTGGCAACAGGAGCCGGCGGGCCGACATCGAGAAACCGGTTGCGCGCCCGCTCGGTCAGCACGACGTTGCGTGAAACGTTGCAGACGCATCAGGGCTATTTCACCTTCGGGGATGAGGCGACGTGACCTACACGGAGGTCAACCTGTTCGGCGTGTACGTGGCGCCCATCATGCCCATGCTGCCGCTCGCCTGGCTGGTCACGATCGCGCTGCGTCGTCTCGCCGATCGCTCCGGCCTGTTGCGGATGGTGTGGCATCCAGCGCTGTTCGTGTTCTCCATCTATCTCGTCGTTCTGTCCTCCATCGTGCTGCTGGCGGGGCAGTAGCATGCCGAATTCCGACACGACGCTCCGCGTGGCCGATGAGGGTGGTGTTCGCAGCCCTCCCGGCGGCGCGCGGGACGTGGCCACCGGCCCATCACCGACCCGGATTGCAAGGCTACGGGGGCGTCGCCTGGTGCCCCTGCTGCTGACGGGCATCGCGGTGCTTGCCGCCGCTGTCATGACCTGGGCCATGTGGCAGGCCTACATGGCCTCGCCATGGACGCGTGACGCGACCGTCCGGGTCTACGTGGTCACCTTGGCGCCGGAGGTTGCAGGCCGGATCGTCGAATTGCCCGTGCTGGAGAATCAATTCGTTCACAAAGGCGACCTGCTGATGGTCATCGATCCGACCGATTACGCAATCGCGGTCAGCTCGGCAGAGGCGCAGGTCGAGCAAGCCAAGGCGAACATGGAGAACGACCAGCTCAAGGCACAGCGCCGCCAAGATCTGACGACGTTGTCGACGTCGGTTGAACAAAAGCAGGCCTACACGACTGCCGCTATCGCCTCCGCCGCCAGCTACCGGTCGGCGGTGGCCCAACTGGGGCAAGTCCGCGTCAACCTCCGGCGGACACGGATCGTCTCACCCGTGAACGGCTGGGTGACCAACCTGCAGGCACAGCTCGGCGACTATGCCGCGGTCGGCACCAGGGACATCTCCGTCGTGAACGCGGACTCGTTCTGGGTGGACGGCTATTTCGAGGAGACCAGCGTGCAGGCGATCCGGGACGGCGACCCGGCCCGCGTCCGGCTCATGGGGTCCAGTACGCCGTTGCAGGGGCATGTCGAGGGCGTGTCGCATGCGATCAACGTCAGCAACGCACAGGCAGACTCCGCCGGCCTGGCGCAGGTCAACCCCGTATTCACCTGGGTCCGGCTGGCGCAACGCATCCCGGTACGTATCCACCTCGATATTGTGCCACCGGGCGTGCGCCTGGTCGCGGGGCAGACGGCCACCGTGCAGATCGACCCGGCACGTCCCACGCCAGCGCGGGAGACCGGCTCCGGCCAGGCCACATCGGCAAAGCTTTCCAACCCCAACTGAGAGCCCAGCGTGAGCCACAAGCGCGTCCCATCAAGGTGGCTGCGTTCAACAACGGCAGGCTCGGCTCCGTCAAGATGGATCTGCTGTCCATTGACGGGCCTGATGAGGAAGGTCGTAGCGCTGGACGTGGTGGTTGAATAGGCCTGAAGAACCACCACACGGTAAGCGCTGTTCCGGCCGCCCCATTCGCCAGTTATAGCAATAACACGATAGTTTCCGCGCGCAGATTTGAGTTTCTCACTTGCGAGATCTGCTGACAGCGCCCTCGCTGGATCAGGTGGCGTCCGATGCTAGGTCATCAACCCGCCCGGGAGAATCCACGATGGACCAGAATTTGCCGAACGGCGGCTTGGTCGGCACGGCTCTACTCAACGACCCAGCCCACACCAAGGACACGGCGTTCAGTATCGCGGAGCGCCGGGCTCGCAAGTTGGAAGGCCTGCTTCCCCATTCGGTGGAGACGCTGGACCGGCAGTTCGAGCGGGCGATCCTGCAATTATCGGCCAAGGAGTCCGACCTGGAGCGCTATATCTACCTGACCGGCCTCAGCGACCGTAACGAGACGCTGTTCTACCGCGTGATCATGTCCGATCCAAAACGCTTCGTGCCGATCGTGTACGACCCGACGATCGCCGAGGCATGCCTGAAGTTCGGCCATATCTACCGCCGTGCCAAGGGCATGTATGTGTCCATCGACATGCGCGGGCGCGTGGCCGAGATATTGCGCAATTGGCCGGTGCGTGACGTGCACACGATCTGCGTCAGCACCGGCGGGCGTATCCTGGGCCTGGGCGACCTCGGCACTGACGGCATGGGCATTCCGATCGGCAAGTTGCAGCTCTATACGGCCTGCGCCGCCGTGCCGCCGGATGGCATGCTGCCGATCCTGCTCGACATCGGCACCACCAATGCGGGCTACCGGGCCGACGCGCTCTATCTCGGCCTGCGGCAACTGCCGCCGTCCGATGATGAACTCGACAGCTTCGTCGACGAGTTCGTGGCCGCGGTGCAGGAGGTGTTCCCCGGATGCTGCATCCATTTCGAGGACTGGAAGGGGACCGACGCGCTGCGTATGCTGGACCGCTACCGCGACAAGATCCTGTGCTACAACGACGACATCCAGGGCACTGGGTCGGTCACCATCGCCGGGTTGATCACCGCGCTGGAGATCAAGGGCGAGAAACTGGTCGATCAGCGCTACCTGTTCCTCGGCGCGGGCTCGGCGGGCCTCGGCATCGGCAACCTGATCGCCTCGGCGATGATGGCCAAGGGCCTGTCGGAGAAGGAAGCCCGCGCCCGCATCAGCATGATGGACATCAACGGCCTGATCGAGCCGTCGCGCAAGGACCTGAACCAATGGCAGAAGCCCTATGCGCACGAGGCCGAACCGACGAAAGACCTCGTCCACGTCATTGAAACATTCAAGCCGACCGTCCTGATCGGCGTCAGCACGACCGGCGGCGCCTTCACCCAGGCCGTGGTCGAGGCGATGTGCAAGCTCACCGACCGGCCGATCATCTTCCCGCTCAGCAATCCCACCGGCAAGTGCGAGGTGCTGCCGGACAAGGCCTATGAATGGTCCAAGGGCCGCGTGCTGTATGCGTCCGGCGTGCAGTTCGACGATGTGACGTACGAGGGCAAGACCTATCATCCAGGGCAGGCCAACAACTTCTATATCTTCCCTGCGGTCGGCCTGGCCACCTATTGCGCCAAGCCGTCCCGCTTGACCGACGATTGCTTCATCGCCGCGGCCGAGGCGAGTGCCGACCAGGTGGGCGACGACCTGCGCAACAAGGGGATGCTGTATCCCTCGCAGGCGAACATCCTCGAGACGGAGATCACGACCGCGATCCGCGTCGTCGAGTTCATGTTCGACAAGGGACTGGCGACCGTCGAGCGCCCGCGCGACATCCGCGCCTTCGTCGAAAGCAAGCTCTACAAGCCGGCCTATCCCGAGGAGGCGTGACCATGTTCGGATTGGGCCAGGACCACGGCTTGAAGGACCTGCCAATCGGCATCGACGCCAAGGGGGAGCGCACCGAGAGCGACTCCATGGGCAGCGTGGGCGTCCCGGCCGACCGATATTGGGGTGCCCAGACCCAGCGCAGCCTGCAGCATTTCTCCATCGGCAACGACCGCATGCCGAAAGAGGTGTACCACGCCTACGGCGTCGTCAAGAAAGCGGCGGCGCTGGTCAACCAGGCGGATGGGCGGCTCCCGGACTGGAAGGCGCACGCGATCGTCAAGGCCACGGACGAGGTCATCGCGGGCAAGCTGGACGCGGACTTCCCGTTGTATGTGTGGCAAACCGGGTCCGGCACGCAGTCGAACATGAATGTCAACGAGGTGGTGTCGAACCGGGCCATCCAGTTGCTCGGCGGAGAATTGGGCAGCAAGACGCCGGTGCATCCGAACGACGACGTCAACATGGGACAGTCCAGCAACGACACCTTCCCGACGGCGATGCATGTCGCGGCTGTCAACGAGCTGGACGACCATCTGCTGCCGCAGCTCGATGCCCTGGCGAAGTTGATCGAGGTCAAGTCCGCCGACTGGAAGGATGTGGTCAAGATTGGCCGCACGCACCTGGAGGACGCGGTGCCGCTCACGGTCGGGCAGGAATGGTCCGGCTATGCGCACCAGCTTCGCGACGCCATCGCGGACATCCGCCGGGGGCGTGAAGGGTTGATGGAACTGGCCATCGGCGGCACGGCCGTCGGCACGGGGCTGAACGCACCGCCCGGTTTCAGCATCAAGGTGGCCGGCAAGATCGCCGGGTTGACCGGAAAGCCGTTCGTGACGGCGCCGAACAAGTTTGCCGCTCAGGGCTCGCTCGACGCCATCGTCCGGGCGAGCGCCACCCTGCGCGGCGTGGCCGTGGCGCTGATGAAGATCGCCAACGACATGCGCTGGCTGGCGTCCGGCCCGCGCTGCGGCTTCGGCGAGTTGCTGTTGCCCGCGAACGAGCCCGGCAGCTCGATCATGCCGGGCAAGGTCAACCCGACCCAGTGCGAGGCGCTGGTGATGATCGCGATCCAGGTGATCGGCGATGACACCGCCATCGCGATCGCCGGCAGCCAGGGCAATTTCGAGCTGAACGCGATGCGCCCGGTCATCATCAACAATTTCCTGCACTCGGCGCGCATCCTGGCCGACGGAAGCGAGAAGTTCCGTCTCTACTCGGTCGAGGGCACCAAGCTCAACGAGAAGCGCATCGCGCAATATGTCGAGGAGTCGGTGATGCTGGTGACGGCACTCAGCCCGGTGATCGGCTATGACAAGGCGTCCAGGATCGCGCACACGGCAATGGACGACGACCTCACGCTCAGGCAGGCCGCGGTGAAGTCGGGCGAGGTCAGCGAGCAGAAGTTCGACGAAGTGGTGGACCCACGCAAGATGGTCGGCCGCGGCGTCGCCGGCGCCTGACCGCCTTCATGCACCCTCGCGAAGAAAAAGGTTTCCCATGAGCAAGATGAATGTCGCCGACCTGATCGTCCAGGCGCTGCACCAGGCGGGCGTCGAGCGCATGTACGGCGTCGTGGGCGACAGCCTCAACGCCGTGACGGAGGCGTTGCGCAGGCAAGGGACCATCGCCTGGGTTCACACGCGCAACGAGGAAGCGGCGGCATTCGCGGCCGGGGCCGAGGCACATCTGACCGGATCGCTGGCTGTGTGCGCCGGCAGTTGCGGACCGGGCAACCTGCACCTGATCAACGGCTTGTTCGACTGTCACCGGTCGCGGGTTCCGGTGCTTGCCATCGCCGCACAGATCCCGAGCGCTGAGGTGGGACGGGGCTATTTCCAGGAAACCCATCCGCAGAACCTGTTCCAGGAATGCAGCCATTTCTGCGAACTCATCTCCACCCCCGAGCAGCTTCCCGGCGTGCTGGAACGGGCCATCCGCACCGCGGTGGCAGAGCGCGGCGTCGCTGTC
The DNA here is from genome assembly GCA_964242565.1 of uncultured Acetobacteraceae bacterium. Lineage (GTDB taxonomy): Bacteria > Pseudomonadota > Alphaproteobacteria > Acetobacterales > Acetobacteraceae > Lichenicoccus. The sequence continues at coordinate 6,979 of CAXTCT010000059.1, forward strand.
ATCGTGGTGCCCGGCGACGTCGGGATGATGGAGGTCCCGGACGCGGCCCGGCTCTCGCCAGCCCTGGTTCCGGCGGCGCCCCTGGTGCGGCCCCATGACCGCGAGCTGGACGAGTTGGCCAAGCTGCTGAACGACGAGGCCCGCGTGACGCTGCTGTGCGGCCGTGGCTGCTTCGGGCAGCACGTGCCGCTGATGCGGCTTGCGGACGCCCTAAAGTCGCCGATCGTGCATGCGCTAGGCGGCAAGGAGGGCGTCGAGTGGGACAACCCGTTCGATGTGGGCATGACGGGGCTGATCGGCTTCAGCTCCGGCTACCAGGCCATGATGGATTGCGACCTGCTGCTGATGCTGGGCACGGATTTTCCGTATCGGCAGTTCTACCCGACGGATTGCAAGATTGCGCAGGTGGATCTGCGCGCGTCCAACCTCGGCAAGCGCTGCCGGCTGGACCTCGGCCTGGTCGGGGACGTGGGGGCCACCATCGAGGCCCTGCTGCCGCGGCTGCAACCGAAGACGGACCGCGCGCACCTCGACGACAGTCTGGCCAACTACGCCAAAGCGCGCGAGGGCTTGGACGATCTCGCCACCGGCCATCCCGGCCGTAAGCCGATGCATCCGCAATTCGTGGTCAAGACCATCAGCGAGCTCGCCTCGGACGATGCCGTGTTCACCTGCGACGTGGGCGAGCCCACGATCTGGGCGGCGCGCTACCTCAAGCTGAACGGCAAGCGGCGGCTGATCGGGTCGTTCAACCACGGCTCCATGGCCAACGCCATGCCGCAGGCGATCGGCGCGCAGGCGGCGTACCTGAACCGCCAGGTCATCTCGCTGTCCGGCGATGGCGGCTTCGCGATGCTGATGGGCGACCTGCTGACCTTCGTGCAGCACAAGCTGCCGGCCAAGATCGTCGTGTTCAACAACGGCGTGCTCGGTTTCGTGGCGATGGAGATGCAGGCGGCCGGCTTCCTCGAGACCGGCGTTGACCTCCAGAACCCGGATTTCGCGGCGATGGCGGTCGCGGCCGGGCTTTTTGCCCGGCGGGTCGAGGACCCGGCGGAACTCCCCGGCGCCGTAAGCGCCGTCCTCGACCATGACGGCCCGGCGCTGCTCGACGTGGTGACCGCCAAGCATGAGCTGTCGATGCCGCCCACGATCGGCATCGAGCAGATGAAGGGGTTCTCGCTCTGGGTTGCCAAGGCCGTGCTGGACGGCCGCGGCAGCCAGGTGCTCGACCTGGCCCGCACGAACCTGTTCCGCTGAGCGGCAGGAGGTCGCCATGGACATCTCGCCCCTTTTGCTGTCGCGCGTGCAGTTCGGCTTCACCATCGCCTTCCACATCATCTTCCCGGCCTTCACCATCGGGCTTGCGGCGTGGCTCGCGTACCTGGAAGCGTGCTCGCTGATCCTGCGCAGGCCGGTGTACCGGCGGCTGTTCGACTTCTGGCTGCGCATCTTCGCCATCGCCTTCGGCCTGGGTGTGGTGTCCGGCATCGTCATGGCGTTCCAGTTCGGCACCAACTGGAGCGAGCTGGCGCGGCGCACCGGACCGATCCAGGGACCGCTGCTCGGCTATGAGAGCTTCACCGCCTTCGCGCTGGAGGCGTCGTTCTTCGGCGTGCTGATGTTCGGGCGCAAGCTGGTGCCCAAGCTGTTCTACTTCTTCGCCTGCCTCATGGTCTGCCTGGGAACCAGCCTGTCGGCGTTCTGGATCCTGGTGAACAACAGCTGGATGCAGGTGCCGACCGGCTTCACGACGGCGCCTGATGGCGTCTTCGTGCCGAACGACTGGAACGCCATCATCTTCAATTCCGTAGTGTGGGTGCGCTTTCCGCACATGGTGCTGGCGGCCTACGTCACCACGTCATTCTGCGTGTCGGCCACGGGTGCCTGGTACATGCTGCGCGACAAGACAAGGGTCGAGGCGCTGGCGATGCTGCGCATGGGTCTGGCCCTTGCCTCCGTTCTGGTTCCGATCCAGCTTGTGTTCGGCCATCTCAACGGCGACTACGTGGTCCACCACCAGCCGTCCAAGATCGCCGCCATCGAGGGCCGCTGGAACGACCAGCAACCCGCGGGCGAGGTGTTGATCGCCTGGCCTGATGAGGCAACCGGCAGGAACCGGTTCGAAATCAAGCTGCCTGCTCCATTCGGCAGCCTGATCGATTCGAGTTCGCTCACCGCCAAGGAAATCGGGCTGAACTCCATGCCACGAAAGAACTGGCCGCCGGTCGCCATTCCGTTCTTCACCTTCCGCATCATGGTCGGCTGCGGCCTGCTGATGCTGGCGCTGG
>CAXTCT010000060.1:0-9209 GCA_964242565.1 uncultured Acetobacteraceae bacterium
CTGCTGTCGCGGCCGCGGCTGCTGGCGCTGGACGAGCCTTTGGCGGGGCTGGACGACGAGCGACGGGCCGAGATCCTGCCCTATCTGGCCCGCCTCCGCGCCCGTTTGTCGATGCCGATCCTGTATGTGACGCATGCGATCGACGAGGTGATCCGGCTGGCCGACACGCTGGTGCTGCTGCGCGCCGGCCGGGTGACGGCCTGCGGGCCGGCGGCGGGATTGCTCGCCGATGTGCGGGGAATGCTTGCCGGCCGCGAGGATGCGGCCTGCCTGCTCGAGGGACGCGTCGTCGCCGCCGAAGCGCAATCCGGGCTGGTCCAGGTGGCCGCCGGCGGCTTCCTGTTGCGGGTGCCGCCGTCGGGCGCGCGCGTCGGCGCGTCGGTGCGCTTGAAGATCCCCGCCCGGGAGGTGATGCTGGGAGCGGCGGGAGCATCGGGGCGAATGCCTCTGCTCAGCGTGCAGAACATGCTGGCCGCACGGGTGGTGGCGCTGTCCGCCGATACCGCGCATGAGGTGGTCACGGTGTCGCTGCGTGCTGGTGAAGCGGGCGGGACCGGGGATGAGGTCGATGGGCTGATGCTCGCCCAGGTGACGGCGGACTCCGCGCGACGGTTGTCGCTGGCGCCCGGTCTGCCGGTGCTGGCGCTGGTGAAGTCGGTGTCGATCGTGGTGATGGCGGGCTAGGGAGCGGGCGGATGGCGATCGAGGCGGACTGGCTGGTGCAGGCGCGCGAACTGCAGGCCATCGCGCAGGGCGGCCTCGCCTTCACGCGCGACCCCTATGACCGCGAGCGGTTCGAGGCGCTGCGCCTGATCGCCGCCCGGATGATGGCCCATGGTAGCCAGGCGGGTGACAATCAGGCCGGCGAAGCCCGGCTGGTCGAACTGTTCACCGCCGAACAGGGTTACGCCACCCCGAAGACCGACGTGCGCGGCGCCGTGTTCGATGCGCAGGACCGGCTGCTGATGGTGCGCGAGACCGCCGATGGCGGCCGCTGGACGCTGCCGGGCGGCTGGGCCGACGTCAATCAGACCGCCTCCGAATGCGTGCTGCGCGAGATCCGCGAGGAATCCGGCTACGACGCGCGTGTGGTCAAGCTGGCGCTGCTGCATGACCGCGCGAGGCAGGGACACCGTCCGGCCGTCCCGTTCTCGATCTACAAGCTGTTCTTCCTGTGCAATCTCACTGGAGGGGCGGCGCGGGGCAGCCTGGAGACCAGCGAGGTGCGCTTCTTTGCCGAGGACGAGATCCCGCATGACCTGTCCACCGGAAGGACGCTGCCGCACCAGATCGCGCGGCTATTCGCCCATCATCATGCGCCGGAACTGCCGACCGAATTCGACTAGGGCATGAGTGCCGGACAGGCCGCCTCCTATCCGCAATGAGCGGCCCGCATTCCGCGACGATCTGCGGCCCTACCGGGGCCGCGTGATATAAATCCGGGTAAAGGGATCCCGCCCATGAGTTCGACCACGCATGAATTCGTCGCCGCGCAGTACGGGCCGCGCGCGGATGATTACGTCACCAGTCTCACCCATAGCCGCGGCGAGGATCTCGATCGGCTGGAGGCGCTGTTGCGGGGCCAGGCCGGCGCGCGCGTGCTGGATCTGGGTTGCGGGGGCGGCCATGTGAGCTACCGGGCGGCCCCGCATGTGGGTTCCGTGGTGGCCTGCGACCTGACCCCGGACATGCTGGAGGCCGTCGGACGGACCGCGGCATCACGGGGCCTGTCGAACATCACGACCCGGCAGGCGGCGGCCGAATGCCTGCCGTTCGAGGACGGCAACTTCGATTTCGTCCTGTGCCGCTTCTCCGCTCATCACTGGCACGACATGGGGGCCGGCCTGCGCGAGGCCCGGCGCGTGCTGAAACCCGCGGGTCGCGCCGTGTTCATCGACACGGTCGCTCCCGCCGATCCATTGCTGGACACGCATCTGCAGGCCGTGGAACTGCTGCGCGACGCCTCACATGTGCGGAATTATTCGGTCGCGGAGTGGGTTGCCGCCCTGTCTCGCGCGCGCCTGGCCGTGAACGCGCTGGCCTCGCACCGGCTGCCTTTGGATTTCCCGGGCTGGATCGCCCGCACGCGCACGCCGGCGGATCATGCCGAAGCCATCCGTTCAATCCAGCGAAACGCGCCGGCACCCGTGCGTGATCATTTCGAGCTGGCGGAGGATGGAAGTTTCACGCTCGATGTCATGACGGTCACCGCAACCCCGGCGTGACCGGGACGATCTTTCCCGGTCATTCCGCACCGACGCATGGCACGACAAAACCGGCCGAGGCTGAGTGAACCAGCCCGTTGAATGTCGGGTTACCTCGCCCGGCCGGCGCTATATCCGCGGTTATAGGACGTCTGTTCGTTCTGCTTGACGTTGTTGTAGATCAAGCCGCCGGCTAATCCAGCGCCGGCGCCGACAAGGGCGCCAAGCCCGGCGTTGCCACCGATTGCCCCCAGAACAGCGCCGCCTGCCGCACCGATTCCGGTGCCCGTGAGCGCCCTTTGCTGTGTCGTATCCAGGCCGCTGCAAGCACCAAGCGAGCCGGATACAACCGCGACCATCAGCAATCCCTTGAGCCGCTTCATTGCACCCTCGAACGGCGTGTTGTTGTGGCCGATGCGCCGGAGGCCGGGCAGGGATAGGTCGCGGCCAGGTAATCCGCGATGCTCTCCATGGGAGGCCGTGACATCTCGTCAGCCTTGGTGTCCATCCAGCCGAGGTAGGCGGCAATCGCCTCGGTCCGAGAGGGCGGATGCTGGAATTGGTCCATGCAGAAAAGGCGTGCCCTCGGCGTTGCCGCCTGGATTTCCTCCAGCGTCCGGTAGACGCCAACGACGTAGCCCTGACAGAAGCCGGCCGCGGCGGATGAGACGTTGTCGTTCGGCACGGTCCGGCAAATCTGGACGAGGTCGGCCGCCGATTGGACATTAAAGTTTTCAGGCGTGGCGGCCAGGGCCGCCATGCCGGGAAAGGCGGTGGCTATGAGCACACCGGCGGTGAACAGGTTCTTCATGAGTTCTCCATGATTTGGTTGGTCAGGGCATTTGTGGGAACAGGTCACGGTGAAGCTCGTCGTCAGCCGCAGGCTTGCGGACGCGTTCATATCGGGTAAGCGACGGATTGCCATCGTTCATGGGCTGTCATGCTGCGAAGCTGATGCAACACCAACGACATGGGGACGAAGTCGATTATCGAATTCTTGCTGACTGTTGCAATGGAAGGCGCTCTGCGCTCGCGCACCCTGGTCAGAAGTCATCCCGGCAGGCAATGGGAGTGAGGCTGCTCGCCTATGACGGCCCGATCGGTATCGATCGGACGTGGCTGGCGCTGGATGGGGCGATCGGGAAAGCGCCGCGGGCGCATGGCGCCTCCATCATGCCGGCCCGCATGCTCCCGGCTTACCGGCTATCCGCCGGCAGCGGGGCTATTGGCCAGCAGGATGGCGCCGTCTTCGCCCAGTGTCACCGGATAGGTGGTGATGCCGCAGTCGGTGTTCAGGCCGGCGCCGGTCCTCAGATCGTACAGCCGGTCATGCAGCGGGCACATGACGGTGTTGGTTCCGGTCAGGCCGTCGGCGAGGGGGCCCTGCCGGTGCGGACAATCCGGCTGGGTCGCGAACACCCCTTCGCGGGTATGAAACACCGCCATGTGCATTCCCGCCGCCTCGACGAGGCGGCCCTCTCCGAGCGGGATCTCGGAGAGGTGGGCGATACGGATCATGAGCTGGCTCCTTCCGGCGCCAGCATGGCGGCGAACTGGTTCGCGGTGCGCGGGGTGACGGCTTCCTTCCAGGGATCGTAGGCGGCGTCGATGGAAAGCTGCATGGCGGCATCGAGGCCCGCCACCAGGCCGTCGCTATCCTCGACCACCACCGCACGGATCCGTTCGAGGCCGACGCGCTCGACGAAGCTGTAGGTGCGCTCCTTCCATTTGGCGTTCTCGCGGTAATATTGCATGAAGCGGCTGGTGATCCGCATCACCGCGTCTTCGCCCTCGACGGTGCAGAGCACGTCGCCCTTGCGGATATGCGCACCCGCGGCGCCACCGATATAGATCTCCCATTTGTCGTTGCCGATGGCGACCGCGCCGATGTCCTTGACCATCGCCTCCGAGCAGTTGCGCGGGCATCCGGCCGTGGCGAGCTTCAGCTTGGCCGGGCTGTCGACGCCGCGGAAACGTTTCTCGATCTTTGTCGCCAGTCCCATGCTGTCGCCCAGGCCGAAGCGGCAATGGGCGGTGCCGATGCAGCTCTTGCAGGTGCGGTAGCTTTTTCCATAGGCGTGGCCGGACGGCATGCCGAGGTCGGCCCACATCTTCGGCAGGTCCTCCTTGCTGACGCCGACCAGGTCGATGCGCTGGCCGCCGGTGAGCTTGACCAGCGGCACGTTGTATTTCTGCGCGACCTCGGCGATGCGGATCAGGTCGGCGGGCGTGGTGATGCCGCCGGGCATCTCGGGGATCACCGAGAAGGTGCCGTCCTTCTGGATGTTGGCATGGACGCGGTCGTTGATGAAGCGGGCGTCGCGTTCGTCCTCGTATTCGCCGGCCCAGACGGTGATCAGCAGCGAGGCCAGGGCGGGCTTGCTGGACGCATCCTCGATCCCGCCGCCCAGGGCCGCGAACACCGACGACACCGAACGCAGTCCCTGGGCGCGCACGGCCTCGACCAGTTGCGGCTTGGTCATCGGGATGGACGGCACATAGTAATGGACCGACGGATCTTCCTCGACCAGGCCGCCCGCGAACCACGACACCACCTCGCCGACGAGGGCCTTGCACGAGCCGCAGCCCATGCCGGCGCGGGTGGCGTCCATCACCGACTTGGTCGTGTTCTTGCCGGACTTGACGCAGGCGCCGATGGCGTCCTTGGTGACGCCGTTGCAGTTGCAGACCTGCTGGTCGCCCGGCATCTCGTCGAGCGTCACTTTCTGCGATGGCGTGCCGAGGTCGAACAGCAGGCCGAGCCGCTCGTCCGGCAAGGGGCTGTCGCGGTCGAACGCCTGCATCAGAAAGGCGGCCTTGGAGATGTCGCCCATCAGGATGCCGCCGACCAGCCGGCCATGCCGCACAATCAGTTTCTTGTAGGTGCCGCGTGCCGGCTCGGTGAACTGGATCACCTCGTCATGCGGTTCGACCGGATCGGTGATGCCCATCGAGGCGAGCTCGACGCCCATGACCTTGAGCTTGGTGGCCAGCTTGGACCCGTGATAGGCCGCATCGATGTTCCGGCCGGTGATCTGGTCGGCGAACACCTTGGCCTGGTCCCATAGCGGGGCGACCAGTCCGTAGACGCGGCCGCGATGCTGGGCGCATTCGCCGACGACGAACACGTTGCGGTCGTCCACGCAGCGCATGTGGTTGTCGACGACGATGGCGCGTTCGACCGTCAGTCCGGCCCGTTGCGCGATCTCGGCGTTGGGTCGGATGCCGGCGGAGATCACCAGCATGTCGCAGTCGAGCGTGGTGCCGTCCTTGAATCGGATGCCGGTGACGTGGTTCTCGCCGAGGACCGCCGCGGTGCTCTTGCCGAGATGGATCGTCACCCCCATCGCCTCCATCGCGCGCCGGAGCATCGCCCCGCCCTGGACGTCGAGCTGGGCGTTCATCAGATGGCTGGAGAGATGGATCACATGAACTTCGCAGCCATGGTTCATCAGGCCGCGCGCCGCTTCCAGCCCGAGCAGGCCGCCGCCGATCACCACCGCCTTCCTGCTCCGCCTGGCGGTCTCGATGATGCCGTTGGTGTCGTCGAGCGAGCGGAAGCCGAACACGCCGGGCAGCAGGCTGCCATCGTCGCGTCGGATATTCTCCATCGGCGGAATGAAGGCGCGGCTGCCGGTGGCGATCAGCAGCACATCGTAATGGGCGCGGGTGCCGGCCGCGGTCATGACGACGCGCGACGAGCGGTCGATCTCGGTGACCGGGGCGCCGCTATGCAGCGTGATGCCGTTGTCGGTGTACCAGTCGAGCGGATTGATGTAGATCTCGCTGGTGTCCTGGACGCCGCTGAGCACGTTGGACAGCATGATCCGGTTGTAGTTGCCGTAGGGCTCGTCACCGAACATGGTGATGTCGAACAGGTCGGCGCCACCACGCGCCAGCATTTCCTCGACCGCACGGGCGCCGGCCATGCCGTTGCCGATGACAACCAGTTTCTGTTTCTGCATCGCGGCGGCTCCTTCGCGGCTCAAATTTCCATCAGGCCCATGTCGAGCACCAGGGTGCCGGACAGGCCCTCCGGGGCGGCGATGCGCAGTTCCAGTCTGGTTTCCGGGAACAGGTCCTCGATGACCGAGAGCGGGATGTGGATGCCGGATTTGGCACCCAGCGGAAACAGCCGCATCGGCGTGCCGTTCCGCAGCAGCACCAACGTCACCATCTCGTCGGTGGAGTTGCCCGCACGCAGATAGATGAGCTGCGTGCGCTTGTCCGCCGGCACGATGTATGGCGGCAGGCCTTCCAGCGGCGCGGGATGGCCAAAGCCGCCGCCCCTGAAGCCGAAGATGCCGGTGATGATGCGAGGGATGGATTCGATCATGTCGGCATTATCCTTGTGTTGACGGATCCGCGGCAGGCCCGAGCCGTACGGCGCAGACCTTGAACTCCGGAATTTTCGAGATCGGATCGATGGCGTTGTTGGTAATCAGGTTGGCGCTCGAGGCACCCCCCCAATGGAATGGCACGAACACGGTGTCGCGGCGGATGCCGGAGGTGAGGCGCGCGCGAAAGACCGCACTGCCGCGCCGTGTCGTCAGCCGCGCCATCGCGCCGTTCGTGATGCCGGCCGAAGCGGCGGTGTCGGGATGGATCTCGACGAAGGCGTCCGGTTCGGCGTCGAGCAGTTCGGGGACATGGCGGGTCTGCGCGCCGGTCTGGTAGTGGGTGAGCACCCGTCCGGTGGTGAGATACAGCGGATAATTCTCGTCCGGCTCCTCGGCGGACAGCTGTCTCTGCACGGGAGAAAAGCGGGCCAGCCCGTCCTCGTGGGCGAAACGCTGCAGGAACAGCCTTGGGCTGCCCGGATGGTCCTCATCGGGACAGGGCCAGAAGACGCCGTTCTCACGTTCGATGCGCGCCGTGCTGATGCCCGCGTAATCGGCCATCCCGCCGCTGCTGGCCCGGCGCAACTCGGCAAAGGCCGAGACCGGGTCGGGCGGAATATGCTCGCCTCTGCCGAGCCGGGCCGCGAGCGCCGACAGGATATCGATGTCGCTGCGTACGCCGTCGGGTGGGGCCACCGCCTGCCGGCGCAGCAGCACCCGGCCCTCGAGGTTGGTCATGGTGCCGCTCTCCTCGGCCCATTGCGTGACCGGCAGCACGATGTCGGCATGCTCGGTGCTTTCCGACAGGAACTGGTCGCAGGAGACGAACAAACCCAGCCGGTCGAGCCGTGCAGCGAGCTTCGCGGTGGAGGGTGCCGAGACCAGCAGGTTGGAGGCCAGCAGCAGAAGCCCCTGGATGCCGCCTTCCTCTCCGAGTGCGTCGATGATGGCGGTGGCCGACATCCCCGGCGCCGGCAGCGTATCGGGATCGACGCCCCAGACGGCCGCCACCTCGGCGCGGTGGACGGGATTGTCGATGCGCCGGTAGCCGGGAAGCTGGTCGCTTTTCTGGCCGTGCTCGCGGCCGCCCTGGCCGTTGCCCTGTCCGGTCATGCAGCCCCAGCCGCAATGTTTGCGTCCCGCCTGGCCCAGGGCAAGAGCCAGGTTGATGAAGGCGAGCGCGTTCTGCACGCCCTGGCTCTGCTGCTCGGCGCCGCGCCCGGACAGGATGATCGCGGTCGCGGCCTCGCCCATCATGTGCGCGGCCTGGACGATCTGTGCCGCCGGCACGCCGGTCTCGCGCTCGACCCGGTCCGGCCAGTACGACGCGACGATGCGGCGGACGGCGTTCCATCCGGTGGTGCGGGTGGCGATGAAATGCGGGTCGATCAGCTTGTCGCGCACCGCGACATGCAGCAGGCCGTTGGCCAGCGCGGCATCGGTTCCCGGAGTGAGCTGCAGATGCAGATGGGCGAGCCTCGCGGTCGCCGTAAGCCTCGGGTCGCTGACGATCAGCTTGCCGCCGCGCGCGCGCTGGGTCTCGAAATACTGCATGATCGGCGGCATCGTCTCGGCCGGGTTGCCGCCGGCGATGAGGATGGTTTCCGCCCCTGGGATATCCTCGAGCGGAAAGGGCAGGCCGCGGTCGATGCCGAAGGCGCGCAGCCCGGCCGCGGCCGCGGAAGCCATGCAGAAGCGGCCGTTATAGTCGATGTTGGCGGTGCCGAGCACGACGCGGGCGAACTTGCCGAGCAGATAGGCCTTCTCGTTGGTCAGGCCGCCTCCTCCGAACATCGCGATCGTGTCGCGGCCGTGGCGGTCCTGCAGGCGGGTGATCTCGCTGGCGGCCCGGTCGAGTGCCGCGTCCCATGACACGGGGCGCAGGGGTGACGATTTGTCGGCGCGCATCAACGGCGTGGTCAGACGGTCCGGATGGGTGAGCAGGCTGGCCGCGGTCCAGCCCTTGCGGCAAAGGCCGCCCTTGTTGGTCGGAAAATCGCGTGCGCCGACCGACCAGTCGCCGCTGGTCCCGCGCTCGAGCGTCATGCCGCATTGCAGGGCGCAATACGGGCAATGCGTCTCGGTCCTGGGCGTCTCGGTCCGGAGGGTCGCCAGCGCATCCATGAAAGCGTCAGATCCGGGCAGCGCCGGTGTCCACCGGGTTCCGGATGGCGCGGCGATCGCGGCGGCCGGGCGTCCCGTTCATGGCGGCGGTCGCGATGCGCGAGGGCTGCGGCAGCGATCCGGGCAGCATCCGGAGCATGAACGCTATGCCGGCGTAGAAGAAGGCGCAGAACGGGGCCGCGTTATGACCAGCCATAAGAAACGCCGGCTTGTGCATCGATACGCCTTGGTCGATTGGAATGGGTCCAGCAAGGCCAATCATGGCACAAAGCTGATGCAATATGAACCGGCAAAAGGTCACTAATGATACAGCACAGACAGATCTGATCAAAGAATAGGCGGTATAGGCAGAATTAGGCAGACCTCCGCCCTGAAACAGGCAGATTTTCCGCTTGCGGGACATGAGCTGGTTGGGCGCGGGTTAGCTCCTGGGGAAATCGCACGATTCCGGCCGGAGGTGCGAAATGGCTGCGGACGCTGGAGCTAAGGGCTTGTCAGGAAATAGCTGAATCGGGTGGCGTTTGGGGTAAATGGGGGTTCC
>CAXTCT010000061.1:0-8887 GCA_964242565.1 uncultured Acetobacteraceae bacterium
GCAACGCTGGACGGACATCATCACCACCAGCCTCGAGGACGACAAGGCCGAAGAGGTCGTGGTGCTGGACCTGACCGCGCGCGCCTCGTTCGCCGACCGCATGATCATCGCCACCGGTCTCGCCGACCGCCAGATCAGCGCCATGGCGACCCATCTCGAAGAGAAGCTGGGCGAGGCCGGGCTCAAGCGGGTGCTGATCGAGGGTGCCGCCGGCTCCGACTGGGTGCTGATCGATGCCGGCGACATCATCGTCCATCTGTTCAAGCGCGAGGCACGCGCACTCTATGCCCTTGAGCGCATGTGGGGCGCCGAACTCGATGAGCTTCCCGATGAAACCCCGGACGGATCGGGCGACGTGACCCAGGTCTGACCGGGTGCGCCTGCTGGCGATCGGCAAGGCCAGGCAGGGTCCCGAGCAGGAATTGTTCGACCGCTACGCCAAGCGGCTGCGTCCCGCGCTCGAGCTGACCGAACTCGCCGAGGCGCGCGGGGCTCCCGCCGAGATCAAGCGCCGGGAAGGGCAGGCGCTGCTTGCGGCCCTGCCGGCGGGTGCGTTCCTGGTTGCCCTGGACGAAGGCGGCGAGCATCCCGGCAGCCTCGAACTGGCCTCGCGGCTGGAGGACTGGCTCGGCCGCTCGAAGCCGCTCTGCTTCGTCATCGGTGGCGCGGAGGGCCTGGATCAGGCGCTGATCGATCGCGCCGATCGCATCCTGTCGCTGGGCCGGCTGACCTGGCCGCACCTGCTGGTGCGCGTGCTGCTCGCCGAGCAGCTTTACCGGGCCCGATCGATCGCCGCAGGCCATCCGTATCACCGTGCCGGACGACCCTAGGTCTGCCGCTTCGTGCTGTAATGCATCTCTGGATCATAGGGGCGACTGCAGGCGCTCTCCCACCGGAGGCAGTTCCGCGACGGTGCGCCAGCGTGGCCGCCCGTCATCCGACCCATCCAGGGCGTCGAGCAGGACAAACCCGTCCGCGCCGATCTCAAGGGCGAGCGCCTCCCATTTCTCCTGGCTTTCCGGCAGACGGTAATCCCCGACACGGCGCCCATAGCGCTCGAATCAGGGTCGGTCAGCTCCAGCCCCAAGGCATACTTCCAGTCGATCCGGCCACACTCCTCGCTGGCTGGGCGCACACCCGACGAGGTCTACAATGAGATAGGCTGGCGCGGCATAATCGGAACCAGGGAATAGCTTATCTTCGCCGCCAACCTGTCCAGCCGAACGGGGCCACCTCAGGCTCCATCATGAAAGCGTCCGCCGAAGGCGCTTCAAACCAAGAATCATACCGGTCATGCTAAGGAATAACCCTCCAGCAAGGAGTGGGAGAATCAGGGCCTTTCTCAGGACATCATGCTCAGCAAGGCCGGCAAAATCGAATGTGTGAAGGCCATTAAAGAGCCACCTGTAGATGCGCCGGCGCCAATCCATGAGTTCTATAATACGTCCGTCAGTGTCATCGATATGCACCCAGGTCGCTGCCGAATCGCCAAGCTTCGCGCGCACGGCGGTTTGCGGCAATGGATCATAGACCAGATGTGCATATTGATCGTCCAAGGCAATCGGGTCAATTATTGGCGCGGTTCCCGGCCAGGCAGCGCGCAGACCCTCCTTGATCAAGCCGAAAGGCACGCCCCGCATCGGCGTACCGTCTGCCGCCCAGGTCATAGCCTGTCCGGTATCACTCTGCCGTGCGGAGATGATCAGCTTGCCGCCAACCGCACTCAGCCGTAGGTATGAGTATCCCTGAAGCCTATTCAGTGTTGTGACAGAAACAGTCCGGGCAGCTCGTGCAAGAGAGATGCCTCTATAGGCTCCCACCTCTCCATCCGAGGGGTTTCCTGTTGGAAAGATTAGACCATGGTCGACCGACAGCCAGCCGCTGAAGATCCATGTGACCAGGAACAGGCCTATTCCAAGTCCAGTCAAATGGTGCAGCCGAAAAAGCTTCCTGAAAGGAGTTAATTTCCGGCCACGCGCACTCCCCAATGAAGCTCGCGTTCGAATCAGGCCCAATGCGATCCCGCTGATTGCCATGCCGATACCAATGGCGGATATGACCCATACGGTATTCGACCATGCGTTCGGGTAACGCCGCAGTATGGTCGGGTAGATCCAATGGACGATCGAACCGGCGTAGTTTGCGAACCGTTGCAGGTGGGTCGTCCTCTGCACCACCTCTCCCGTTCTCGCCGAGATATAGAGGTGCGTTCCCGCAGGGTCCTGGAGGTCGACACGGTAGAGCGGCCGGTAGGCGTTGAAATGCTGATGCACGGTCCATTGGTCATACTCGTAGGGTCCGTTTACCCGGTTAATCGCGGTTCCGCCAAAATTGCGTGCAATGCTGGCAGCATCTGTAGGCGATATCGGTGGCAGCCGGGTCCCGGATCTCGCGCTCAACGCGACTGCTGGCAAGCCCTCATACCATAGAACGTATACCGGACCTCGCAGGCCTTCGATCAACTCCATATGTTCGAGAGGAGCATCCTCGGTCGTGTGAGATCCTGTGGCAGCAGACGGTGCTACCTGTAGCGCCGAGACATCAACCGGCGACATGGCTCGATAACGGTCGGCGTCGCTGAGAGCCGGGAACGGGATGAACAGCATGACGGCGCCGCTGGCGAACCACATCGTGAAAAGCAGGCACATGCCGATGCCAAGCCAACGATGGACCATCGACAAGATCCGGCTCCGCGAGGTGATCCGTCGGGACCTGGTAAAAGCACCCTGTCCATCTGGCTGAATGCTGGAAATCATTCTGCCGACTTCAGCCACTTGAATAAAGCGGTTGCATTCTAGAAGCCGACATGGAGGTCAAATTCGAAATACCTTGGACGGCCCAGTAAAAGTTGCGTCGGATAATTCGTATCTGCCCAGGCAACATATGTTTTGTCTAGAAGATTGTTGATACGTCCGGTAATATCGACCTTCTTAGTCACATGATAGGTCGCATTGATGTCAACCAGCGTGTAGTCGGAAAGTTGAAGCGTGTTGGCGAAGTCTCCCGCACGGTTACCTGTATAGCGTACGTCGCCGCCGATATCGAGTGGCAAGCCAAGCAGGTTATTGTAGGAGGTGAATAACGCGGCGGTCCATGTCGGGACGTCTGGCGGGCGATTGCCGGAGGCATCGAGCCCGCTGTTGGGATCCACGAACGTGCCATAGTGAGCGTCTGTATAAGCGGTGTTCGCGCTAAGCGTCCATTTCGGCGTGAGGCGTAAATCGGTTTCAAATTCTACACCCCTCGAGTGCTGGCTCCCTACATTGGCAACAGTGTTGTTCGAAGTCGCGACCAGAATATCGCTACGATCAATGTTGTAGAACGCCAGCGTCGCACTGATCCGGCTGTGCCAGAACTGACTCTTGAGTCCGGCCTCTTCCTGGCTCGAGTTGCTCAGACCGTGAATCTGACCGGCATTGGCAAGAAATATGTTGGCTCCCGGGGGATCCTCGGCGGTAGTATATTGCGCGTAGAGAGTTGCCTGCGGTACGATGTCGTAAACGACACCTACTCGATAGTTTGTCGGGTTAAAGGTTTCGTTGAAGCTGGTCTTGTTGTTTATTATGCCGGCAGCATTATAGTT
Organism: uncultured Acetobacteraceae bacterium; assembly: GCA_964242565.1. Classification (GTDB taxonomy): domain Bacteria; phylum Pseudomonadota; class Alphaproteobacteria; order Acetobacterales; family Acetobacteraceae; genus Lichenicoccus. The sequence continues at coordinate 3,584 of CAXTCT010000061.1, forward strand.
CTGCCGATTGAGCCGAATCCATTCATCTCTCACGCCCCCAATAAAGCGAAGATTATTCGTGATGCTCAGGGCATCCTCAAACAATCCCGCAACGTCGGCCATCTGCGTTGGGCTTTGTGCTTGAGGATAAAGGCCAGGAAAATCGCCAAAGGTGCCTTGCGAGGGAGAAAGCAGGCTCACAGAGTCAGCATAGGTCGCGTCCGGGAAACCGCGTGAACGAAGAAATTGAAGGTAATATCCGTCGACTCCGAAGGTGAGTTTGTTCTGCATGCCAAAGATCGTGTTCGTCAGAAGCACATGGGCTTGGTCGCCGTATAGATGCTGCTGATGGTAGACATAGAAGCGATCGCGACCGATCGAGCCTGCCGGGATCGCGGCGCCAGAGGCGTCAACGGCGCCGGACTCCGGCATGATATACGTGTACGTCTCGGCATTCTGCCAACGACGTTCGGCATAGAACATATATGCCTGATCCGTCATGGTCATGTTGCTGTTCGCCTCCCATGTCAGCAGCGCGCTCGGGGAGATCGTCGTGCTCTTATGAACGGCGTCAGCTGTGTTGTAATTCAAGTACCGGGTCGCGGAGTCGATCGTCAGGCCTTTCGACGACTTGAGAATGCCGCCAATCGGATTTGGATCATCGGCTGCTGGTATGAGCGGGGTGCCGTAGTAGGAAGGCAGATGGTCCTGCAGCACGTCTAGTCCCGCCTGGAAACTCAGGTTGGGTTTTATTCTCCAGAGGACAGATCCCGTAAAGTTCAGCGAGTCCGGATCGTCATTGTGAACGTAACCGGAGGATGATGTCCTGCTGAAGGCAAGATTCGTCGCGACGTTGTTGCCCAGCTGCGTATTGACGGAAAGACCTGCGTTGATGGTGTTGAAACTTCCGTAGGAGAACAAGGCGTCCCATCGGGCGGGTGTAAAAGTGGGTTGACGGGTAATGACGTTGATCACGCCGCCAACGGCACCCTGACCGTACAGGACTGAAGCGGGGCCTTTCAGAATTTCGATATCGCGAAGGTTGAATGTGTTCTCCGGCCGGTTCACCAGGTCCGACGGGCCATAGTAAGTGCCGTCACGTAGAAGGGTGATCTGGTCGCCGGTGAACCCCCGCATTTCGAAAGACGACGGATCCGCCGGCGATCCGCCGACGGTGACGCCGGGAGCACTGGCAACGGCATCCTGCACTGTCGCGTAACCACGCTGCCGGATCGTAGCGAGATCGATGATGTTGACGGTTGCCGGGGTCTGCCGAGGCGTCAGCCCGAGGAAACTGCCCGTTTGATTAACCTGGTTCAAGGTGCTGGTGTGGCGGAAGCCATTTACCACAACCTCCTGGGCGCCTGTCCCGTCCTTGTTGACACGTGTCGATTGCCGGTGCGCGGGATGAAGAGTTTCCGGCACTGGGAGTATCGGCGTGGTCTGTGCAATCGCATTGACCGCGACCAAGATTGCACCGGCTGAAGCCGTGCTGACAAGCATATGCCGAAGCAGCACGGCAGTATCCCTTCGATATTTTGCGGAGATGATGTCCCCACCGGAAAACAGCGATCAAAGGTGCGCCCGGCAATGCAATGGTCCTCTGTCGGACGGCCCCATTGAAAGGGGAAAAATTGCCATCTAGGGTAAATATCTTGCCAATCATGTCTATATGGTGAACGCGCTTGAAGCCTTTGGTTGTTGCGGTCGGATACGCTGGGCTGTCCACCTTTGAGTTCGCCATTGTCCTGGAGATTTTCGGTCTGCAGCGTCCGGAGCTTGAACCCGACTGGTATGATTTTCAGGTTTGCTCGGTAGAGCCCGGAACAAACAAGGCGGGTGGCGGGATCGAGGTCACGATCAGGTCGTCCCTCGAGATCATCAGGAAGGCGCACACGGTCATCATCCCAGGTTGGCGAGGTCCTGGAGATCGCGTCCCGGAAACGTTGATCGCGGCACTACAGGAGGCCCATCTCGCTGGAACCCGAATCGTCTCGATCTGCACCGGTGCATTCGTCCTGGCCACGGCCGGCCTGCTGAAGGGTCGGCAGGCGACAACCCATTGGCAGCACACCGCAGCCCTGGCGGCGGCGGATCCGACCATCCAGGTCCTGTCGGACGTGCTCTACGTGGATGAAGGCACGATCCTGACGTCCGCCGGCAGCGCCGCCGGTATCGACCTCTGTCTCCATATCATCAGGTCGGACTTCGGCGCGGATTACGCCAACCATGTGGCGAGGCGCCTCGTCGTCTCGCCTCATAGAGAAGGTGGACAGGCGCAAATCATCGGTCGGCCGGTTCTGGACCTGCAAGAAGGCGCCCGGCTGGGACCGCTGCTGGACCTGCTCAGGCGGGGACTGGAGGCAGAACACACAATCGCCTCCATGGCAGAGAGGGTTGGCATGAGCCCGCGTACGTTCATCCGCCGCTTCAAAGCCCTGACGGGAAGCCCACCAGGGGACTGGCTGCTTTCGGAGCGTCTCGCCCACGCCAGGGAACTGCTGGAAACGACATATCTTGGCGTCGAGCAGATCACTTTCCTTTGTGGGCTCGGATCCGTCGTCAACCTCCGTTATCACTTTGCAAAAAAAATTGGCTGCACGCCGTCTGCCTATAGGGACCGTTTCGAGAAGCGGGAGCATAGGGTCTCGTAACGCAAATATCGCACCAGCCGTGGTACCGGTTTTGACTCTGGACAACAATAGGGTACCCCCCTATGCTTCCAAAGATGCATACGACTCGGGAAAAGCACAAGCTCCTGGTGCGCATCAAGCGCGTGCGTGGCCTGGTCGACGCTATCGAACGGGCTGTCGAGAAAGAGGCGGGATGCGAACAAGTCTTGCACCTGATCGCCGGCGTTCGGGGTGCGACCGCAGGGCTGATGGCCGAAGTGGTTGAGGACCATGTGCGCACTCACATGGTTGATGCCGAAAAATATCCAGGTGCCCTGAATATGGATGCCGTTGAGCAACTGCTCGACGTCGTTCGCTCCTATCTGAAGTAGAACCTTAGTGATTTCCGATCCAAACCAGCCTAACCGGATCAACCATACACCAGTGATGGCGCATTCCCACGTCTTTCTAGGCCTGGGGCACGAGAAGGCCGAAAAGCGAACATGGGCCGTGATTTGGCTCTGCGGCGCCATGATGGTCTTGGAGACCGTCGGCGGCATCCTGTTTGGATCAATTGCCTTGGTAGCCGACGGCCTGCACATGTCCACCCATGCAGGCGCGTTGCTTCTGGCCGCTATGGCTTATCGCTATGCGCGTCGATACGCCCATGATGTCCGTTTCAGTTTTGGCACCGGCAAGCTCGGCGACCTTGCAGGGTTTACCAGCGCGGTCGTGCTGGCAATGATTGCGGTGCTGATCGGATACGAAGCAATAAATCGCCTGTTTGCTCCTCTGCCGATCCAGTTCAACGAGGCGATCCCCATCGCCGTGCTGGGATTGCTGGTCAACATTGGATCTGTATGGCTACTGAGTGGAGGCGGCCATGATCACTCCAAGCATGGCCATAGTCATGGACATGGACATGCCTATGATCGAGAAGCAGAGAACGGCCATGACGAGGAGCACCGGATAAGGACTGACACAGGAATCCTTACCCTCAGCATATTCGAGGATGATGTTCCGCCGCGTTTCCGTGTCCACGTAGAACAGGGAGCGATGCCAACTTCCGGCATGATGTTTATAGAAACCGAGCGGCCTGTAGGCGGCCTTCAATGCTTCACGATGAGGAACTGCGGTAGCTACTTCGAATCAATAGATCAAGTTCCGGAACCCCATGCTTTCCTCGCGCATCTACGTCTCAGCTCGTCCGATGGTCCGAACAGCTACCCGGTGGTGTTTGAGGAGGGTACGTACAGTCATGATGCGGTTGTGGGCAGTGATAACAACATGCGGGCAGCGATCGTCCACATCTTCGCAGATGCTGCGGTATCCATACTGGTGATCATTGGACTTCTACTTGCGCGTGCATTTGGATGGTTTTGGATAGACCCGCTTGCGGGCTTGATAGGCGCTTGCGTGATCGCGAACTGGGCTTATTGTCTTGTGCGAGATACTGGCGCAATCCTGCTCGACATGAACCCCGATCGCGGCATGTCCGACAGGCTCCGTCAGGCGATCGAAGTGGACGGTGATAAACTGGCTGATCTTCATCTGTGGCGACTAGGGCCAGGTCATCTAGGTGCTATTCTTTCCATCGCGACGCAGCAACATCGTGACGCGAACTTCTATCGTGATCGCCTGACAGGCTTCCGCGCGATATCTCATCTTACGGTAGAGGTCCAATCGGCAGGCTGAACGTTGATCTGTATGTCGTCCAGGTTGGTTCAGATGAGCTGTCAAACGCTTTGCTGATCGACAGTCGTGCGACGCGGGCACCAGACGTGGGATTTTGTTCGTTAGCTCGTCTCGATCGGCGGCAGCGTGTGGCGATGGTCTTCTGATTGACGCTGTAGCGCGTGGCCAGCGCCCTCAGGCTCTCTTGACTATGTTGTATTGCTCGCCCGACCGCCGCAGTCGTTGTGGCGCTGCCATGGAGAACCTGGCCTACGCTGCTTCCTTCCAGTTGCCGGATAAGAATGCACCATCAAAGCCTGGGACGAAACATCTAGCCTTATGCCGATCGTCAGGCGCGGGACGAGGAACCGGTCTCGCCAAGGAGGCGTCCCGGCTGGTCGTTTCTCGGCGTGACCATGCCGGAGGCGGCGGCAAGATCGACCGACAGCAGCCGGCTGACCCCGCGCTCCTGCATCGTCACGCCATAAAGCCGGTCCATGTGGGCCATCGTCAGCTGGTGATGGGTGACGATCAGGAAGCGGGTGCCGCTGTCCACTACCATGTCCGCCAGCAGCGCGCAGAAACGGCCCACATTGGCATCGTCGAGCGGCGCGTCGACCTCGTCGAGCACGCAGACCGGCGCGGGATTGCAGCGGAACACGGCGAAGATCAGCGACAGGGCGGTCAGCGCCTGCTCGCCGCCCGACAGCAGAGACAGGGTGGCGAGCTTCTTGCCCGGAGGCTGGGCGTAGATCTCCAGCCCGGCCTGCAACGGGTCATTGTCCCCGACCATGCCGAGATGCGCGCGGCCGCCGTTGAACATGCGCGCGAACAGGGTCTGGAAATGCGCGTCCACGCTCTCGAACACCGCCAGCAGCCGCTCGCGGCCTTCGCGGTTGAGATGGCCGATCGAGCCGCGCAGCCGGGCGATGGCCGCTTCCAGTTCGTCCCGCTCGCGGGCGATGCCGTCTGCCTGCTCCTGTGCCTCGCGGCTCTCGATGTCCGCGCGCAGATTGACCGGGCCGATCTCCTCGCGCTC
>CAXTCT010000062.1:0-8881 GCA_964242565.1 uncultured Acetobacteraceae bacterium
ATATGCTGCAGGGTGACGGGATCGGAATCCAGCCGTGGCCTGAGCATTTCCAGGTTGCCGTCGATGATCGTGAGCATGTTGTTGAAGTCATGGGCGATGCCGCCGGTCAGTTTGCCGATGGCTTCCATCTTCTGGAACTGCAGCAGACGATCTTCGGTCGCGCGCAACGCACGCTCGGCCTGCTTGCGCGCGGTGATGTCGGTGAGCACGCCCAGGATATGCAGCGGATGACCCTGCTCGTCGCGTTCCAGGCGCGCGGACAGCAGCATGTTGATCAGCGCCCCGTCCTTCTTGCGCAAGACGCATTCCTCGTCACGCAACTCGCTGCCACCGAGCAAGGCGGCCAGGCTCTCGGTGAGCAGGGCGGCGGTTTCCGGCGGGCAGAAATCATCGAGCGGATGATCGATCACCTCGGCACGCGAATAGCCGAGCAGGTCGCACCAATAGTCGCTGATCCCGTTCAACCGGCCCTTCGCATCGAGCGTGTGCAACGCCACCGGCGCCTTGTTGTAGATGCCGGCATGGCCCTCCGGGCCCTCTCCGGGCAGGCACGAGGCGCGGTCATGTCCGTCGGTCTGCCGCGAAAGCTGCCGGTCGGCCGTGCTGAAGGCGTCCGGCGCGGGCGCGGCCAGCCGGCGCGGGACCATGACCCAGAAGATGACGGACAGGAGCAGGGCGAGACTTGCGGTGGCTGCCCTGGCGACAGCCTCGGTCCATGCAGCCGGCATCCAGAGCGTCAGCACGCCCAGCCCGCGCGCGGTCCCGCAGGCCACGAGGAAGCAGCCCGACAAGCCGGTCAGCCACGGGGAAGGAAAGCCGGCACGCCGGCGGGCGAACCATATCAGGCCGAGCAGGGCCGAGTAGCAGGACAAGGCGTCGATGCTGTCGGACACCGCCTGCAGGGCGATCAGCTTGGTGTTCCAGCCAAGACACAGTCCGTGCGGGGCCGAGCTTGATGGACCAAACAGCTTATCCGCAAGCGCCACGATGCCACTTCCTACGACCGTTGATGTCCGTCCGGCGACGTAAGTTATGGCACTGTAACAAGTTCAAGTCGATAGCGGAACAAAAACCTGATCTGCCTTATATTTTGTTGTAGCAATATTATCGAGAAGAAACTTGTCTCAGATATGCCAAGGCGCGTTTTTGCTACAGGATGATTTTTATTTGTTATGTGTTGTTCCAGCCATGCGTGGCGAGACGCGCGATCAGGCCGGCGCCAAGCTCGACCAGCCGTTCGACCAGACGTGCGCCGGTCGCCGCGGAGGACAGCCTCGCGTCCCCGGTGACGGCGCTGCCGCCGATTTCCAGAGGCAGGCCGATCTCGATGCCCTCGAAACGCGCGCTCCCGAAATTGCCGGCCTCGAGGCCGAACACGTCCCGCGCCGGCGCCGGGGCCCCGGGCACCAGCTCGGGCCGGACGAGTTCGGGGAACAGGTGCATCGCCACGCTGGCCAACGGATCGGCGCCGTGGCCCGACGCGCGCGCCGCCTGCTCCGCGCCGAGGATGGACGGCAGCAGCTGCCCTGCAATCCGCCAGAGCTGGAAGTTCGGCACCAGCACGCCGCGCGCGAGCAGGATCTCCTGGGTGACGTCATGGATCGCCTGCGCGTTCCCGCCATGGCCGTTGACGACGATCAGGCGCCGCACGCCGTGCCGCAGCAGGCAGCCGGTGATGTCGCGCAGCACAAGGCGCAAGGTTTCCTGCGACAGGGTGATGCCGCCCGGAACGCTGCCAAAGAAGTCGCGTCCGCCGAAGGGCAGCACCGGGGCGACCAGGGTATCGTGGCCTCGGGCGCAGGCGCGCTCGGCGATCAGGGTGGCGATCCGTTCGGCGCACAGGAAATCCCCCATCGGCGCGTGCGGTCCCTGGTCTTCCTGGCTACCCAGCGGCAGCAGCAGCACCGGAGCGGAGGCGAGGCGCGCGCGTGCCTCGGCGCTGGTGATCTCGCCCAGACGTGTGCGCGCGGAAGGCTCTGGGCTATGACCCGAAACAGGGCTGGCAGGGTGATGCATGGCGGCTCCGGTCGTCTTGACGAAAGGCGGCGGCTCCGTTCGGATGCCGCGCTTTCCCGGGGCAGGGTCCTCGCTACGGCTTGCCCGGAAAACCTCCCTCATGTCACGAGGTCCAATCTCATGAGATCAGCCCTTCTAGGCCGCCTGCTTGTGTTCGCAAGCCTGATGACGGCCGCCTGTCCCGCCCTTGCGGCCCGCGCGGGATGGAGTGCGCCGAATTGCGGGCGTGAACCGGCGCCTCCCGCGGTCGAGTCCGGCTCGGTCGATCGCTACAACGCCAGCATCGACAGGGTGAGTGCATATGACAAGGCGGCGCGTGCCTATAGCGGTTGCGTCAGCAGCCAGGCGGTCGCCGAGCAGGATGCGATCAGCAACGAGGCGCGGCAGCGCATGGCGGCGATCAATGCCGTCGCCAGCTCGGTGCAGAAACGCATCGCCGGCAATTTCGGCGCCTTGTCGGCGCAGCTCCGGGCGGCCGGCCAGAAGCTTGGCGCCAGGAGATGACGCTGTTCCGGCTGGATCGGCGGAGGCCCTCCGCCTATTGGAGGTCGGAGGGCCAGCGTGCGAGGCGGACACGATTCTGTTCGGGTGTCAGGCCATGGTAGGTGCCCGGGTCGTGCGGAAGTTCGGCCACCTGGGGTGGGAGGTTGGGCACGAGTTCGGGATGGGTCCAGCAATCGACCCCGGCGAGGCTGCGGGTGCAATAGGGCTGCGGCGGCGGCGGCAGATCGACCGGACGGCAGTAGCTGTCGCCGCGGTCGAGCCGCACCATCGAGCAGTCGCGGCCGGTGACGCCCGAATAAACCAGATCGGGCAATGTCCGGTGGAAGATCGGCACGCAGCCGCCGACGCAGGCCACCACGGCCGCGGCCGGCATCGCCCGAAAAAAAACACTGAAAAGCGGGCGGTGAAAATCCACGGTTGCGTGCCTCATGACGACAGCCATCAGAACAGATCGAGATGAAGAAAAGGTTGCCCCGGCCCTGCTTCGTGCCGATGCCGATGCCGATGCGTCGGTCCTCCTCGCGCGGGGCGGAGTGTTTGCCGCGGCGTGTTGCCGCGGCTATGGTCCGGCCCGCTCGACCCGGAACTGGCTTGCGCTGACCGGATCGCCAGCAACAGATGCCAGAACAGATGGCGGCAAGGATGGAGAACAGGGCGGAATTGGCCGACGACATCTTCAAGGAGGTCGACGAGGACCTGCGCGTGGAGCGGTGGCGAGCCGCCGGGCGACGCTACGGGATGCTTGCGATCGCGGTGGTCCTGCTTGCGGCGATCGCGGCGAGCATCTGGCAATACCGGCTGTTTCGCCACAGACAGCTGGGCGAGGCGACCGCCTCGGTCTATTTCGCCGCCGCCCGGCAGGCCGACAGCGCACTCCACGCCGCGGCGGCCGGCGGCCCGAGCGCTGCCCAGACCGAGGCCGCACGCCTGTTCGGAGAGGTGGTGGCGCGAGGACCGGAAGGTTTCCGCAGCCTGGCCCGCCTCCGCCAGGCGCAGATCGCCTGGAACACCGGGCAGCACAGGCAGGCGCTCGGCTACTGGGATGCCCTGCATGACGATGCCGAAGCCGATGCGACGCTGCGCGGCCTGGCCGGCCTGCTCTGGGTGCAGCACCAGGTCGATGACGGCGATCCGGCTTTGCTGAAATCCCGGCTTGGCGTGCTGAGCATGCCGGGCAACACCTGGCGTCCGCTGGCCCAGGAACTCGATGCCGAGATCGACCTGCGCCTGGGCGATGTGGCCGATGCCCGTCGCAAGCTGGCTGCCCTCGCCGAGGATGGAGCCGCACCCGAAGGCCTGCGCAACCGCGCCGGCGGCCTCGACGACACGCTCGACAAGACAAAGAGCGGCGACAAGACAAAGAGCGGCGGATGAACAGCTTGCCAAAAATCACCTCGAGCCCTGTCGGGGCAACTTCGATCCTTTCCCGCCGCACCGCGTTGCTGACCGCCGCCGCGGCGCTGGCCGCCCCTCTCACCGTCTCTCTGGGGGGTTGCGGCCTGTTCGACGAGGACGAGAAGCCGATCATCGTCGGCAAGCGCGAGAACGTGCTCGCGACCGGCGCCGGACTTACCGTCGATCCGTCCGACACCACGCCGATCAGCCTGCCCGAGCCGGTGGCGGTGCCGGAATGGCCTCAGCCCGGACGGGTGACCAGCCACCAGGCGGTCAATGCCGGGCTGTCGGGCATGAAGCAGCTTTGGTCGGCGAAGATCGGCGCCGGCAAGAACGGCGGGGCGCTGGCGGCCCAGCCGATGGCGGCCTATGGGCGCGTCTACAGCATGGACGCGGAAGGGGTGGTCACCGCCTTCTCGCTGAAGACCGGCGAGCGGATCTGGCACACGCCGACGAAGCCCAAGAAGATGCGGTCCTCCAATCTCGGCGGCGGCCTGACCGTGGCCGACGGGATCGTCTATGTGGTCGACGGGGTCGCGGAATCCCTCGCTCTCGATGCCAGCACCGGCGAGATCAGGTGGCGTGTCGATGTCGGCACCCCGGGCCGCTCCGCGCCGACGGTGGTCGGCGGCCGGATGGTGTTCGGCACCATCGACGAGCGGCTGATCGCGCTCGATGTCGCCGATGGACGCCAGATCTGGAATTATGCCGCAACCGCCTCGGCCACCATCGTGTTCGGCCAGCCGGCGCCGGCGATCGTGGACAACGTGGTGCTGGCGGGCTTCGGCTCCGGCGACGTGGCGGCCATACGCATGGAAACCGGCGAGCCGGTCTGGAGCGACACGCTGGGTGCGGCCGGCGGACGCAACTCGATCCTCGATTTTTCCTCGATCCATGGCCTGCCGGTGATCTCCGACGGCACCGCCTACGTGATCAGTGTGGGGCAGGTGCTGACCGCGATCGACATGCGCTCCGGCCGCAGGCTCTGGGAGCGTACGGTGAGCGGCAAGGACGGGCTGGTCATCGTCGGCAACTGGCTTTTCCTGCTCTCGATCGACCAGCAGCTCGCCTGCCTCGACAAGATCACCGGCCACGTGCGCTGGGTGACGGTGCTGCCGCGGTTCCAGAAGTCGAAGAGCCAGAAGCGGGCGATCGTCTGGAGCGGGCCGGTGCTGGCAAACGGCCGGCTGATCTGCGTCAGCGACTTCCCCAAGCAGGGCATCATCAGCGTCGATGCGTCCAGCGGCAGCATCGTCGAGACCCGGAAGCTCAAGACGACCTCGCCGCTGGTCCCGACGGTCGTGCAGGGCATGCTTCTGGTCATCACCGACGACGGCAGGCTGACCGCCTATGGCTGATGCGAAGCTGCCTATCGTGGTCATCGTCGGCCGCCCCAATGTCGGCAAGTCGACCTTGTTCAATCGATTGTCCGGCCGGCGCCACGCGCTGGTCGCCGACACGCCCGGCGTCACCCGCGACCGCAAGGAAGCCGAGGCGATGCTGCGTGGCCGCCGGGTCAAGCTGATCGACACCGCCGGGCTTGAGGAGTCAGCGCCCGAGAGCCTCTACGGCCGGATGCGCGCCTCGTCGGAGACTGCGGTGGCGCAGGCCGACCTGGTGCTGTTCTGCATCGACGTGCGGGCGGGCATCACCCCGTCCGACAAGCATTTCGCCACCTGGCTGCGGCGCCAGAACTGCCCGGTGCTGTTGATCGCCAACAAGGCCGAGGGTCGCACCGGGTCCAATGCGGCGCTGGAAGCCTATAGTCTCGGGCTCGGCACGCCGATCGCGGTTTCGGCCGAGCATGGCGAGGGCCTGGCCGACCTGATGGGCGAGATCGCCGATCGCGTGCCGCCGGAACCCCAAAGCGACGACGAACCCGAGGAGCCGCCGTTCCTCGAGGAGGGCGAGGTGCCGCCGCGCCCGCCGGGGCCGCTGCGGCTGGCGATCGTCGGGCGGCCGAACGCCGGCAAATCGACCCTGCTCAACCGCCTGCTCGGCGAGGAGCGCATGATCACCGGCCCGGAGCCGGGACTGACACGCGATGCCGTGGCCGTCATGCTGGCCGACGCGCACGGCCCGATCGAGCTGGTCGACACCGCCGGCCTGCGCAAGAAGGCGCGTGTCGACCTGCCGCTGGAGAAGATGTCGGTGTCGGCATCGATCGAGGCGCTCAAGATGGCCGAGATCGTGGTGCTGACCCTGGACGCCACACTTGGCGTGCATGAGCAGGACCTGCAGATCGCCCGCCTGATCGAGCGCGAGGGACGCGGCTGCGTGCTGGCCCTGAACAAATGGGATGCGGTCGAGGATCGTGTCCTCACCCGCAAGGCGATCGCCGACCGGATCGAGTTCTCGCTGGCGCAGATGAAGGGCATCCCGGTGGTGTCCTTCTCGGCGCGGACCGGGGCTGGCGTGGCCAGGCTGCTGCCGACGGTGCGCGCGGCCCACGAGATCTGGAACAAGCGGGTATCGACCGGGGCGCTCAACCGGTGGTTCGAGAGCGCGCTGGAGCGTCATCAGCCGCCTCTGGTCGATGGCCGGCGGCTCAAGCTGCGTTACATGACACAGGCCAAGGCCAGGCCGCCGACCTTCATCATCTTCGGCACGCGGGCGGAATTGCTGCCGGAGGATTACCAGCGCTATCTGGTCAACGGATTGCGCACGCAGTTCGACATGCCCGGCACGCCGATACGGCTGCAGATGCGCGGCACCAAGAATCCCTACGCGGAGTCCTGAACGTCGCCGCCAATTCGCCGACATGCCCGTGCATGGCGGCCTTCAGAAGGGCCGCCTTCAGAAGCTGAACCTGATCCCGCCGAACCCGCCGATCGGGGCTGCGGGACTGTAGCTGCGCGGATTGGCGGCACCCGGCGCCTGGGCGAGGAACACCGACGCCGTCGGCGAGAAGGTGCCGTAGCTGTAATACCGGGCGTCGTTGGCATTGCGCACGCTGCCGAACATCTGCAGCCGGGGCGTGATCTGACAGCTCACATGGATATTGACGCTGACATAGCCCGGAAGCTTCGGGTTCAGGCCGGCCTCGTCGCCGAACAGGATCTGTCCGCCCTGGAGCACGCCGTCGAAGCCGGCCTTCCAGGCCTTGGTGATCGCGATGTCCGCGCCGAATTTCAGCGTCGTGCGTGGGATGCCGGGCAGGCTGTCGCCAGGCCGCACGATCAGGGAACCCTGGGCATCCGCCTGCGGGTCGCTGCCCGCGGATTCCGTGAAGCCGCTCTCGAAGGTGGCTTCGGTATAGCTCCAGCCAATATAGGCCGACCAGAGCGGGGTGCTTGCCTGCAGCCGGAGCTTGGCGCCCTGCCGGCGGGTGCGGCCGATATTGGCGAAATAGGCGCGGCCGAGACGGACGCTGTTGACGAAGCCGATGTCGTCGTCCGAGACGGTGCGGAACAGGTCCAGGTCATAGCCCAGCCGCAGCGAAGCCGACGGCGCGAGCCGCCCGCGAAGCCCTGCTTCCAGCGTATGCGCGACCACCTGTTTCAGATCGGGGTCGCCGACAAAGAAATTGGCCAGGGTGCAGCTATCCGTGGGCCCCGCGCAGGATAGTTCCAGCGGCGTCGGCGCCCGGTTCGCCTCGGTATAGCCGGCATGGAGGGTCAATGCGGGTGCGAAGCTGTAGCTGGCGCCGAGGGCGGGATCGAGACGGACATAGGCATGGTTGCCGCTCAGACCGCCGCCGCCGCGATCATGCAGGTCGATCTCCGCCGCGTTCAGCCGTCCCGAGACGGTGAGCGCGAACCGCCTCGTCACATCCAGCCTGTCGCTGCCGAACAGCCCGAAATACGCGTCGTCGACCGCGACCCGCACCGGCTCGGCATTGCCGGCCTCATCGAGGGTCACACCCGGTCCGACGAAATCGCGCTCCGCGTCCAGCCCGCCGATCAGGTCGGTCGCACTGAACAAGGATCGCGCCCCGTCGAAGCTGCCGCCCGCCACGAGATGGTTCGACGATCCGGCCACGCCGGCATTGTCGTCGAACTGGACGGTGGCGCCGTAGGCATTCGTGTTGGTGGTCTGGAGATCGAGCACCGAATACGGACCCCCGGCCAGGAAATCGGGAATCGTGCCACCCCCGCGCGTGGTGCTGGGAATGCCCGGATCGGAGCAGAGCAGGCCCGAGCCATCGCCGCAGGGCGCGTCGTTCGGCGCGTTGCCGTTCGCCACGCGCTGCCGGAGATAGCTGTAATAGGCGGTTGCCTGCATCGAAACCCTGTCCGCAAGCGGTGCGTCGGCAGAGGCGGCAAGCTGGAGGAAGCGGTTGGCGATCCGGTTCGGTGCGGTGAACTGCGCCGCCGGGTCGGCTGCCAGGAGCTGGACGGGGGAGGGGCCGGGTCCGTTCAGGACGGAGTTGGCCAGGATCAGGTTCAAATGCAGCTCGATCCCGCGCCGCTTCGTGCCGGCATCCGTGAACAGGTTCTGGATGTCGGAGGATTGCCCATCGCGCCAGCCGCCCTGGCGCAGCGCGCTCGCCGCGACATAGAGCGCGTTCTGGCCGTCCTGCCGGCCGTACTGGAACTCGCCCTGCCTCTGGCCGAACGAACCGCCCGAAAGGTCGGCCTCGGCACCCTGATAGGAAAAACCATTCTTCAGACGGGCGTTGATCGAGCCGCCAAGGGCGTTCAGCCCATAGACCGGGCTCGGCCCTCCTATGTCCACCCGATCGATGGCGAGGTCGGGCAGCAGATCCCAGTTCACGGTGTCGCCGAACGCCTGGTTGAAGCGGATGCCGTTCAGATAGACCGCGATGCCCTGCGCCGCGCCCTGCAGCGGCGAGGCAAGGAACCCGTCATAGAACAGGTTCGGCTGGAACGGGTTGCCCGACGCGGAATCGAGATTGACGCCGGCCACCTGCATGTCCAGGGCGTCGAGCAGGTCGGCCGGGCCATCCCGTGCCATGTCGGCGCCGAGCAGGGATTGCGTGTCGCCCGGAACCCGGTCGCGGCCG
>CAXTCT010000063.1:0-8866 GCA_964242565.1 uncultured Acetobacteraceae bacterium
GGTCGACCTGCTGCTGCTGTCGCACAACCATTACGACCATATGGATCTGCCCAGCCTGCGCGCGCTGCATCGCCACTCGGCCCCGCGCGTGATCACGCCGCTCGGCAACGCCAGGCATGTCCGCAAGGCCGGGCGCTTCGAGATCCAGGAGTTGGACTGGTGGCAGCAGGCCGCCATCGACCGTCCGGCAAATGCCCGCGTCACCGCCGTGCCCGCCCGGCATTTCTCCTCGCGAACCCTGCGCGACGCGGGACGCTCGCTCTGGTCCGGCTTCATGGTCGAGGCGGGCGGCATCCGGCTGCTGTTCGCCGGCGACAGCGGCGACGGCCTGCATTGGCAGCGCATACGTGCCCGCCTCGGAGCGCCCGAAATGGCCCTGCTGCCGATCGGGGCCTATGCGCCGCGGGCGATGATGCGCCGGGTGCATGTCGACCCGGCCGAAGCCGTGGGCGCCCATCGCACGCTCGGCGCGGGCCGGTCGATCGGCATGCATTTCGGCACCTTCCAGCTTACCGACGAGGCCATCGATGCGCCCGAACGCCGCCTGGCCGAGGAAAGGCGCCGGCAGGGCGTCGCCGACGCCGACTTCGTCACGCTGGGCTTCGGCGAATGCCGCCGGTTCGAGCCTTCGATCGGGAACTGACCCGCCCGCCCTGAGGAACCGGGCAAGCCCGGGCGAGTTCATAGCGCGCATGGTATGGCGGAGCGTGAGCGCGTGGCAGTCAGTCTGAAAAACAGGATCCGCGAAGGCCTGCCGTTTCCAATAGGGGCGCATTGGGATGGCAAGGGCGTCAATTTCGCCCTGTTCTCGGCTCATGCCACCAAGGTCGAGATCTGCCTGTTCGACAGCAAGGGCGAGACCGAGATCGAGCGCATCGCGCTGCCGGAATATACCAACCAGATCTTTCACGGCTATCTGCCCGACATCGGGCCCGCGCAGATCTACGGATTTCGTGTGCATGGCCCCTACGAGCCGGATGCCGGACATCGCTTCAATCCCAACAAGCTGCTGCTCGATCCCTATGCGCGCGCCCATTTCGGCGAACTGACCTGGGACTACTCGATCTTCGGCTACACGATCGGCCACCCCGACAACGATCTTTCCTATGACGAGCGTGACAGCGCGAAGTTCGTCCCCAAATCCGTCGTCGTCGACCCCAAATTCGACTGGCAGGGCCAGCCGTCGCGCAACCCGGTTGCCTGGGACCGTACGATTTTCTACGAAACCCATGTACGCGGCTACACCAAGCAGCATCCGAAAGTTCCGGAGAAGCTGCGCGGCACCTATGCCGGCTTCGGCACGGCCGAGGTGCTGGAACACATCAAGTCGATCGGGGTCACGTCGATCGAGCTGTTGCCCATTCACAGCTTCATCAACGACAGCCAGCTGCTCGAAAAGGGGCTGACCAACTATTGGGGCTACAACACGATCGGTTTCTTTGCCCCCGATCCGCGCTACGCCGCCGAACGCGAGCAATCGCTGCGCGAGTTCAAGGAGATGGTCGGACGCGTCCATGACGCCGGCCTCGAGCTGATCCTCGACGTGGTCTACAACCACACCGCCGAAGGCAACGAGCGCGGCCCGACGCTGTCCTTCAAGGGCATCGACAATGTCTCGTACTACCGCCTCCTGCCCGACCAGAAGCGTTTCTATATCAACGATACCGGCACCGGGAACACGGTCAATCTGAGCCATCCGCGGGTGATCCAGATGGTCACCGACAGCCTGCGCTACTGGGCCGAGGAGACCCATGTGGATGGATTTCGTTTTGATTTGGGAACTATTTTGGCGCGTGAGCCGAACGGGTTCGACAACCGCTCCGGTTTCCTCAAGGCCTGTGGCCAGGACCCGGTGCTCGGCACCGTCAAGCTGATCGCCGAGCCTTGGGATTGTGGTCCGGGCGGCTACCAGGTCGGCGAGTTCCCGCCCGGCTGGGCCGAGTGGAACGACAAGTTCCGCGACACCACACGCGATTTCTGGAAGGGCGCGTCGAGTGTTGCCGAGATCGCGCCACGCCTGCTCGGCTCGCCGGCCGAGTTCGATCATGAGGGCCGCAAGCCCTGGGCCTCGGTGAATTTCGTCACCGCCCATGACGGCTTCACGTTGAACGACACCGTGACCTACAACGAGAAGCATAACGAGGCCAACGGCGAGGACGGCAAGGACGGCTCGTCGGACAACCGCTCGTTCAACCATGGCGTCGAGGGACCGACCGACGATCCCGAGATCAATCGTGTCCGCGCGCGCCAGATACGCAACATGCTGGCGACCCTGCTGCTCAGCCAGGGCACGCCGATGATGGTCGCCGGCGATGAGTTCGGACGCACCCAGGGCGGCAACAACAACGCCTATTGCCAGGACAGCGAGATCTCCTGGGTGAACTGGGAGATCGAGGAAAAGGGCCAGTCGCTGATCGACTTCGTGACCCGCGTCACAGGCCTGCGCCGCCGCTTTCCGATCCTGCGCCGCAACCGGTTCCTGACCGAGGCCTACAACGAAGAGCTCGACATCAAGGAGCTCACCTGGGTCAACGCCGCCGGCCGCGAGATGGAACAAAGCGACTGGGACGCGTCTTCCCAATGCGTCGGCCTGATGCTCGACGGCCGCGCGCAGCCGACCGGGATACGCAGGCGCGGCGAGGATGCGACCCTGCTGATGATCTATAATGCCTGGCACGACGTGGTCGAGTTCACCCTTCCCAGCCAGGGCGGCGACGACCAGAGCTGGACCTTGATGATCGACACCAACATCTCCAAGGCGGAAGCGGCGAAGGAGGACAAGAAGTTCAAGTTCGGCCAGGTCTATGCCGTGACCGGCCGCTCCTTCCTGCTCTTCGCCCTGATCCCGGACACCGTGAAATGACCACGCACGCGCACAAGCTGCCGGCCGGCGCCTTTCTCCTGCCCGGTGGCGGCGCCTTGTTCCGGCTTTGGGCGCCGGGTTGCGCCACCGTGGGGCTTTTGCTGGAAGGACCGGGCGTCCAGGGCGGCATCCTCAGCATGACGTCCGAGGCGGAAGGATGGTTCGAGCTGAGCGTGCCCACGGCCGGCCCGGGCACGCTCTATTACTTCGTGCTGCCGGATGGAATGAAGGTTCCCGATCCCGCCTCGCGCTTCCAGCCGCAGGACGTGCATGGTCCGAGCGAGGTGATCGATCCGGCGGCCTATGACTGGAATGTCGCCTGGGCCGGGCGGCCCTGGGACGAGATCGTGCTTTATGAGGTGCATATCGGCAGCTTCACGCCCGAGGGCAGTTTCCGCGCCGCGATCGGCAAGCTCGACCATGTCGCCAGTCTGGGCGTGACCGCGCTCGAGATCATGCCGGTGTGGGATTTCCCCGGCAAGCGCAACTGGGGCTATGACGGCGTGCTGCCCTATGCGCCGGACTCGTCATATGGGCGGCCGGAGGATTTCAAGGCGCTGATCGAGGCGGCGCACCAGCGCGGCATCGCCGTGCTGCTCGATGTCGTTTATAACCATTTCGGTCCCGACGGGAATTATCTTCCGGTCTACGCGCCCGAGTTCTTCACCGAGCGGCACAGCACGCCCTGGGGTGCGGCGGTGAATTACGACGGCGAGCATAGCCAGCCGGTGCGCGATTTCGTCATCCACAACGCGCTCTATTGGCTCGAGGAGTATGACCTTGACGGGCTGCGCTTCGATGCCGTCCATGCGATCATCGACGAGGGTCCCCAGCATCTGCTCGACGAATTGTCCGAGCGCGTCCGCGCCGCCTCGAAGCGTCCGGTGCATCTGCTGCTCGAAAACGAGGATAACGAGCCCAGACGCCTGACCCGTGAAGGCCGCGAGCCGGTTCATTTCACCGCGCAATGGAATGACGACATCCACCACGTGCTGCATGTCGCCGCGACCGGCGAGGAGAGCGGCTATTACGCCGATTATACCAACCAGAGCGAGCTGCTCGCCCGCGCTCTGGCCGAAGGCTTCGCCTACCAGGGCCAGATGATGCCCTATCGCGGCTCGCCGCGCGGCGAGCCGGCCTCCGACCTGCCGCCGGGCGCCTTCGTCGCCTTCATCCAGAACCACGACCAGGTCGGCAACCGGGCCTTTGGCGACCGTCTCGGCATGACCGCGGATGCCAGCACGATGCGCGCCCTCGCCGCGGTCTATCTGCTGCTGCCGCAGACGCCGATGATCTTCATGGGCGAGGAATGGGGAGCCAAGCAGCCCTTCCCGTTTTTCTGCGATTTCGAGGGTGATCTCGCCGACGCCGTGCGCAAGGGCCGGCGCGAGGAATTCGCCCGCTTCCCCGAGTTCCAGGACCCCGAGCAGCGCGACCGCATACCCGATCCGCTGGCCGAGGCCACCTTCACCTCCGCCAAGCTCGACTGGTCCGCGATCGATCCGGAGCGTCTCGCCCATTATACCGCCCTGCTCGCGGCGCGGCGCCGGTATATTGTGCCGCTCCTGCCGCATATCACCCATGGCGGTGACGCCACCGAGTTTGGGCCTGGCGTGGTTCAGGCGAGCTGGGATGTCGGCGAGGGCAGGCGCCTGGTCCTTGCCGCCAACCTGTCGGCCAGCCCGATCGACTTCCAACCTGCCTCCGGCCAGTCGATCTGGTCGGAGGGCGACACCGTGCCGGGGCTGGGTCCCTGGTCGGTCCGCTGGTCCCTGGAGACAACATGACGACACCGCGTGCCACCTACCGCCTGCAATTCCACGCCGGCTTCGGCTTCAGGGACGCCACCCGCCACGCACCCTACCTTGCCGGGCTCGGGGTCAGCCACGTCTATGCCTCGTCCTATCTGAAGGCGCGTCCGGGCAGCACGCACGGTTACGACATCACCGACCATCTGGCGCTCAATCCGGAACTCGGCACCGAAGACGATTTCCAGGCGATGGTGGCCGCCTTCACCAGCAACGGGCTTGGCCAGATCCTGGATTTCGTGCCCAACCACATGGGCGTCGGCGGCTCGGATAATCCGCTCTGGCTCGACGTGCTGGAATGGGGCCCGCAATCCGATCATGCCGGCTGGTTCGACATCGACTGGGAGCCGGACCGTGGCTATCTGAAGAACAAGCTGCTGGCTCCGGTGCTCGGCCGCCAGTACGGCGCCGAACTCAAGGACGGCAACCTGAAGGTGAAATTCGACGAGGTCGAAGGCAGCCTCGCGGTCTGGGCCTACGACACCCACAAGCTGCCGATCTGCCCGCTGCATTATGGCGCGATCCTGGGCCATGACGAACCGGGGCTCGACCGGCTGTCGGATTTCTTTTCCGACATTCCGCAATGGCATCCCGACATCGCCGAACGCGCGCTTACCCTGAAGGCCGAGCTAGCCGAGTGCGTCCGCACCGATCCCGCCGCCCGCCAGGCCCTCGACCAGAGCATCGCCGCGCTGAACCAGGATTGGCGTGCGCTCGACAGCCTGATCCAGAAGCAGTCATGGCGCGTCGCCGATTTCCGTGTCGCCGGCGACGACATCAACTACCGGCGTTTCTTCAATATCAACGACCTTGCCGGCCTGCGCATGGAATTGCCGGCGGTGTTCCGCCACGCCCATGCCCGCATCCTGGCGATGATCGAGGACGGCACGCTGGATGGCCTGCGTATCGACCATATCGACGGGCTGCTGGACCCGAAGGCCTATATCGACAATCTGCGCGCCGGCAGCACCAGGCCCTTCTATCTGGTCGTCGAGAAGATCCTGGCCGCGCACGAATCCCTGCGCGAGGACTGGCAGGTTCAAGGCACCACCGGCTATGACTTCACCAACCTCGTGCTCGGCGTGCTGATCAACCCGGCCAGCGAGGAAAGCTTCACCACGACGTACAAGGACTTCACCGGCCTCGACGCCGAATTCTCGACCATCGTCTATGATTGCAAGATACGCATCATGGAAAACGAGATGGCCAGCGAGTTGAACGCGCTCGGCCGCGACGCCGGGCGCGTCGCACGGCAGAATCCGATGACGCAGGATTTCACCAAGACCGTGCTGCAGCGGGCTATCAAGCAGATCGTTGCCTGCTTTCCGGTCTATCGCACCTATATCGAGTTCGATTCCGACCAGGACAGCGCCGATCGCCGCGACCTCGCCTGGGCCTTCACCCAGGCACGCCGGCATGATCCCATCATCGATCCCTCGGTGTTCGACTTCCTGCATGACCTGCTGTCCGGCCGCCTGACCGCCAAGCCGAAGAGCGGCTTCAACCGCACGAGCGTGCTGCGCCTGGCCATGAAGCTGCAGCAATATAGCGGTCCGGTGATGGCCAAGGGCCTGGAGGACACCGCCTTCTATCGCTACAACCGGTTCATCGCCCTCAACGAGGTCGGCGGCGAGCCCGAGCGGTTCGGCATCACCGCCGGCGCCTTCCACAAGGCCAATGCGCAGCGTGCGAAGCGTTGGCCGGGAGCGATGCTGGCGACCTCCACCCACGACACCAAGCGCGGCGAGGATACCCGTGCGCGCCTCGCCGTGCTTGCCGACATGCCCGAGGAATGGGCGCGCCAGGTGCAGGGATGGAGCCGCCTGGTGCGCGCGCGTCGCGGCGAGATCGAGCGCAACGCGCCACCGGACCGCAACGACGAGTATCTGCTCTACCAGCTTCTGATCGGCTCCTGGCCGGTCGAGCTGCTCGAGAATCCCGATGCCGCCGGCCTCGAAGCCTATGGCGAACGCATCAGGGCGACCCTTGAGAAATCGATGCGGGAGAGCAAGTTCCACTCCGACTGGTCCTCGCCGGACACGACCTACGAGGAGGCGATGCAATCCTTCGCCCATGCGTCGCTGGATGCGAACCGGGCCGGATTCCTGGCAAGCTTCCTGCCATTCGCCCATCGGGTGGCCCGGCTCGGGGTGCAGAACAGCCTGATCCAGGCGGTGCTCAAACTGACCGTTCCCGGAATGCCGGACATCTACCAGGGCTGCGAGATGTGGGATCTGAGCCTGGTCGATCCCGATAATCGTCGTCCGGTCGATTACGACATCCGCGCCCGGGCGCTGGAGGCCCTGCAGCCGGCTCTCGAGCGCGATCCCGGGCCTGTCCTGCGCGACCTGCTCACGAACTGGTCCGATGGCCGGATCAAGCTGGCCGTGGTCACGATGCTGCTGCAGCTCCGCGGCCGCCATCCGACGCTGTTTGCCGAAGGCGGCTACGAGCCCTTGAGCATTACCGGCGAGAAGGCGGCCCAGGCGCTGGGCTTCGTGCGCAGCAATGGCGAGGCGCAGATCATCGTGCTGGTGGCCCTCTATCCCGGCCTGCGCGAGGCAGATCCGGACTGGAAAGGCAGCGTGGCCACGCTGCCGGACGGCGCGTGGCGTGACCTGTTCAGCGGCCAGGAGATCGGCGGCGGCGAGGATGTGAAGCTGGCCCGGCTGTTCGACCTGCTTCCCGCGGCGGTGCTGGTCAGGAGCTGACCGAGTGGGCTAGGCTCGGCGTTTCAGGCGCCTGCCGGGTCGTGCAGGCAGACCAGGGAGCTGGCAGCCATGACCGAAGCCTCTTTGCCTGTCGAACAGGCGCCGAACCCCGCACCTCCGGCGGGCTTCACCCACGAACAGGTCGAGGCGCTGTTCTTCGGTGCTGCCCGTGATGGTCAGGCCGATCTCCTGGAGGCCTTTCTTGACGCCGGCGCGGACGCGAACCGCACCGATCTGCGTGGATACACCCCGTTGATTCTCGCCTCGTACAATGGTCACGCCGAGGCGACTTCGTTGCTGCTGAGCCGCGGCGCCCGGGTCGATAGCCGGGACGCCAAGGGCAGCACGGCCCTGGGCGGCGTCGCCTTCAAGGGCGACGTGGCGATCGCGCGCCTGTTGATCGAGGCGGGCGCGTTGGTGGACCAGCCCAACAATGTCGGACGCACGCCGCTGGTGTTCGCCGTCATGTTCGGGCGCGAGCAGATGGCGGATTATCTGCTCGCCTGTGGCGCTGACCCCGGCCGCCGCGACGGTGAAGGCAACACCGCCCTGTCGATCGCGGAGCGTCAGGGCCACCGCGCCCTGGTCGAGCGCCTGCGGCGATGAAATCGGACTGGAAATTCTCCCTGGCCGAGGCGCAATCGCGACTTCCGGACGATCCGGCGCAGTTCCGCTTCCATTACGCGCTGCGTCACGGGAGCCTGAAGGTCGGGCTCTACGCTCCGACGGGCGACGACATCCAGGGTCCCCACCGACAGGACGAGCTTTACATCGTCATCAGCGGCAGCGGCGATATCGTCAAGAACGAGGAACGCCTGAGCTTCGCCGCACAGGACGTGATCTTCGTCGAAGCGGGAGCCTCGCACCGGTTCGAGAATTTCACCGGTGATTTCCAGACCTGGGTGATGTTCTGGGGACCTGAAGGCGGCGAATAGGGGGGCGGCGAAGGAAGCTGGACCCGCCGATCACGGGCGCCCGTCACGCGCGTTCGAAATGGACGCAGGCCGGACCATTGTCATGTTGCGCAACATCCGCACCAGCACATCCACCGCCTGCCCGGCATCGGCCGAGGTGATCGATTCCGCCGGGTTGTGGCTGATGCCGCCGAGACAGCGCACGAACAGCATGGCGATCGGGCATAACGCCGCCATGCTCATGGCGTCATGGCCGGCACCGCTGGGCAGGCGCATGGTCGCGAACCCCAGTTCGCGCGCCGCGGCTTCGAGCCGCTCCTGCAGCGCCGGCGTGCAGGGTACGGCCTGGGCCGTGAAGCCCGGCTGCAGATGCGGCTCCACGCCATGCGCCCGCGCGATCGCGTCGATCGCGGCCTTGATCTCCGCCACCGCCTGTTCGCGCAGGGCGTCCTGCGGCGCCCGCACATCGAGGCTGAATCCGGCCCAGCCGGGAATGACGTTGACGGCGCCCGGCCTGGCCTCGATCCGGCCCACGGTCGCGGTCACCTCGGGCCGCGACATCGCCGCGCG
>CAXTCT010000064.1:0-8647 GCA_964242565.1 uncultured Acetobacteraceae bacterium
GGCCGGGCAAGGGCGCCCCGGCCTCGCGCGACGAGCCGGTGACCTTCCAGGCCGACAATGTCTCGTACGACAGCAAGCATGGTCTGGTCACCTGGACCGGCCATGTCGAGATCTGGCAGAACGACCATATCCTGCGCGCCGACAAGGTGACGTTCGACCGCACCACCAATGTCGCCGCCGCCACCGGACACGTCGCCATGGTCGAGCCGGACGGCCAGGTGCTGTTCGCGCGCTACGCCGAGCTCACGCAGGGCATGCGCCAGGTGGTCATGAACGACATGCGTGCGCTGCTCGCCGCCCATGGCAAGCTCGCCGCCAATGGCGCGCGGCGCACCGACGGCAAGATCAACGAGATGTCGCGCGCGGTCTACACGGCTTGCAAGATCTGCGCAAAGCACCCCGAGCGCGCGCCGTTCTGGCAGATCCGGTCGGCCACCGCGACCGACGACCTGGAGCATAAGCGCATCGAATACGAGGACACCTATCTCGACATGTTCGGCGTGCCGGTGGGTTATCTGCCCTATTTCTCCGTCCCCGACCCGTCGGTCAAGCGCCAGAGCGGCTTCCTGCTCGGCGACATCTCGCCGCACGACAAGAATCTCGGCACCTATGTCACCCTGCCCTATTATTGGGTGCTGAATGGCCAGTCCGACGTGACGCTGGTTCCATTGATCGCATCCAGCACCGGTCCTCAGCTCACCGCGCAATATCGCGACCGGCTGAATGAGGGCCGCTTCAACATCACCGGCGCCCTGGCCTACGACACCCTCAAGCCCACCCTGGTCATCAATAACGACAGGGACAGGCTGGGCATGTCGGGCTATCTGTTCGCCAACGCCGACTTCGCCTGGAACGACCACTGGCGTTACGGCACCAGCATAAACGTCGCCAGCTCGTCGGACTATATGCGCGATTACCGTGTTCCCGGCTACGGCAACGACGTCCTGACCAGTTCGGCCTTTCTCGAAGGCTACGGGGTGGGCGCCTATTCACGTCTCGAGGCGATCGCCTTCCAGGGGCTCAACACCGGCGTCATCAACCAAAGCCAGCTTCCGTTCGTGCTGCCAGACTATGAATACGACTTCTTCGGCGCGCCCGACCCTCTCGGCGGCCGTCTGTCGGTTAACACCAACGACTTCAACATCTACCGCCCCGACGGCACCTCGGACGAACGCGCCAGCCTGAGCCTGAACTATGACCGGCCCTTCCACGGCCCGCTCGGGCAGCTCTGGGAGGTGACGCTGCATGTCGATTCGGAAGCCTACAACGCGCACAAGCTCGATCTCGCCCCGAACTATGACTACGTGAATGCCGCCACCACCGCCCAGGCGCTGCCAAGCGTCGCGCTGAAGATGAACTGGCCGTTCCTGCGCAGCCTCAAGAGCGGCAGCAGCCAGATCATCGAGCCGATCGTCCAGGTGATCGCGGCGCCCAACTCCGGCAACAGCGCCCGCGACAACATCCCCAACGAGGACAGCCTCGATTACGAGTTCACCGACGCGACCCTGTTCGCGCTCAACCGGCATGAGGGCATCGACCGGCTCGACGGCGGCCTGCGCGCCAATGTCGGCGTCCACGGCAACTGGACCTGGGGCAGCAGGCAGATCGACGCGCTGATCGGCCAATCCTACCAGGAGCATATCGACCATAACCAGATCCCGGATAGCGGCCTGCTGACCCATGCCTCGGACATCGTCGGCCGGATCAGCTTCGTGCCGGCGAACTGGCTCGATTTCACCGTCCGCGACCGGCTCGACCACGAGACCGGACAAACCCACTTCGCCGACGGGCTGGTCAGCGCCGGCACCAATCTGCTGCGCGTCAGCGGCGGCTATGTCTACAACTCGCGTGACATCTACTATTACTACGACACTGATTATCGCACCGGAAAGCCCGACCTTGCCTATTTCGTCCCGACCAACGAGGCGACGCTCGGGATATCCAGCCATTTCCTGCAATATCGCCTATCCGGCTTCGGCCGGCGCGACCTCGCCACCAACCGCTTCGTCGCCATCGGCGGCGATGCCGCCTACGAGAATGACTGCTTCATCTTCGACGTATCGGTCGTGCGCCGCTATACCACCATCAACGGCGACAGCGGCGACACCTCCATCCTGTTCAGCGTCACCTTCAAGACGCTCGGCACCTTCCCGGTGAACGGCTAGATCATGCGCAACCCGACCGAACCCAGCCCGATCAGACCCAGCCCGATCAAACTCAGCCAGATCAAACTCAGAAAGATAGTTTCCGCCATGCGTCAGGCTTTTTTCAAATTTCCGACGCTGGCCGCCGTCGGCCTGATGCTGGCTTCGGGCCCGGCGCCGGCGGCGACGCATCATGCCCATGCCTCCGCACCGAAACCGGCCGCCACTTCCCCCGACGAGGCCCAGTCCGAGGACGCCATCGTCGCCGTCGTGAACGGCAGCATCATCACCCGGCGCGATGTCGACAACCGTTCCCGCCTGTTCGCGCTCTCGACCGGCTTGCCGATGAACGAGGAGGTGCAGGCGCGCCTGCGGCCACAGATCACCCGCCAGCTGATCGACGAGAAGCTGCGCATGCAGGAGATCCAGAGCCGGCGCATCGTCATTACCCCCGAACAGATCGCGTCCGCCATCGCCGACATCGAGAAGCGCAACGGCATGAAGCCGAATGCGCTGCGCGATCATCTCCAACAGGATAATGTGTCGCTCACCACGCTGATCGATCAGATCCGCGTGCAGCTCGGCTGGACCCATGTGCTGCGCGAGCAGCTCGGCGACCGTGCCCGCGTCGCCAACAACGACATCAAGCAGCGTGAGGCCGCCCTGAAGCGTGAGGTCGGACAGGCCGAGTACAACATCAGCGAGATCTTCATCCCTGTCGATGATCCCAAGCACAACCAGGAGGCCCTGACCTTCGCGCAAACCGTCATCAAGCAACTCCATGACGGGGCGCCCTTCGCGATCGTGGCCGCACAGTTCAGCCAGGCGCAGACCGCCCTCGAGGGCGGTTCGCTCGGCTGGGTGCAGGCGGACAGCCTAGACCCACAGGTGCTCGACATCGTCCGGCAGATGCCGGTCGGCGCGATCAGCAACCCGATCTCGGTGGCCGGCGGCTATGACGTCGTGACGTTGCTCGGCAAGCGCGAGATCGGCCGGGACATCGCAACGATACTGGACCTGCGCCAGGCTTTCATCCCCTTCACCAGCGCGCTCAATCCGCAGGCGCCCACCGCGCAGCAGCAGGCAACCCTGGCCCATGCCACCGCCATCACCAAGAGCGCGCGCTCCTGCGACGATATCGAAGCCGCCAACAAGGCGGCTGGCAGCGTGCGTCCGGCCAATCCGGGCGACGTGCAGCTGGACCGGCTGAACCCGCAGATGCGCGTCGTGATCGATCCGCTGAAGCCTGGGCAGGCTACCCGCCCGCTGGTCTCGAGCGACGGCATCGCCATCATCATGGTCTGCTCGCGCGCGACCAAGAATCTGTCGGACCAGACACCGGACGAGATCGCCGACCAGCTGCTGAACGAGCGCGTCGAACAGATCTCCCGTCAGGTCAATCGTGACCTGCATCGCCGCGCCTCGATCGACATGCGGACGGCGTCCTAAGCCGGAGAAGGCCGCCCCTGATCATGCCGGCGGCCGGGCCCCTGCCCTCCATCCGGGAGACGATCGCCCGACACGGGCTTGATGCGCGGCGCTCGCTCGGGCAGCATTTCCTGCTGGACCTGAACATCACGGCGCGGATCGCGGCCATGGCCGGCGACCTCGAGGGCCGCAACGTGGTCGAGGTCGGACCCGGTCCGGGCGGATTGACCCGCGCACTGCTCGACAGCAAGGCCGCCCGTATCATCGCAGTCGAGATCGACCGGCGCGCGATCGCCGCGATCGAGGAGCTTCAGGCGGCACATCCCGGCCGCCTGCGGATCATCGAGGCGGATGCGGGCAAGCAGGATCTTTCCGCGCTGTGCGGCGATCCGCGTCAGGTCGTCGCCAACCTGCCCTACAACATCGGCACGCCCTTGCTGGTCGGCTGGCTGCGTCAGGCAGCCCGCTGGGAGCGCCTGACGCTGATGTTCCAGATGGAAGTCGCCGAGCGTATCTGCGCGGCACCCGGCACCGAGGCCTATGGCCGCCTGTCCGTGCTGGCGCAATGGTGCTGCACCGCCAGCGTCATGATGCGCCTCCCGCCCGGCGCCTTTTCGCCACCGCCGAAGGTGTTCTCCGCCGTGATCGGGCTGGTGCCGCATGCGGAGCAGCCGGCGGCTGAACTGTTCGCCATCATGGAACGATTGACCGCGGCCGCGTTCGGACAGCGGCGCAAGATGCTGCGCAGCGCGCTGAAGCCTCTCGGCGGCGACGCGCTGCTTTCACGCGCCGGCATCGACTCTTCCCGACGCGCCGAAACCCTCACTGTCGCCGAGTACGACAGCCTCGCCCGGCTGCTCCAGATATCGCGGCCTTGAAGGTTGCGGCGGGGGGGGAAAAACCACAGTGATCTACCGAGATGGCTTTGTAGCAAATTTAAAAAACAAGTCCCTGTTCTTGATCCAAGAACGATAACTATCGGCCTATCGACAACATGATAGACTATGCCTCGGTTCAGGGGAGGTAGAACGTGGCCGAAACGATTGAAGCCGAGCGACTAGGCGCGCTCAGGCAACTGAACCTGCTCGATACCCCGCGGAGCGAGAGCTTCGACCGCATCACCCGGATGGCCAGCCAGCTATTCAACCTGCCGATTGCAGCGGTTTCCCTGACCGACAGCGATCGGCAGTGGTTCAAGTCGAGGGTGGGCGTGGAGCATTGGTCCATTCCACGCGACAAGGCACCGTGCGCCCAGGTCGCCGACAGCGCGTCGCCGCTGGTCATCCCGGACATGTTATCCGATCCCGTTTATCGAAGCAGTGTGCTGGCCGCGAGCGGCGTGCGCTTCTACGCGGGCGCGCCCCTGATCACCAAGCAGGGCTACTGCCTCGGCTCGATGTGCGTGCTGGGCAACGACGCACGCGAAATCTCCGAGGGCGAGGTCGCGGTCCTGGCCGATCTGGCCGCCATGGTCATGGCACAGATCGAGCTGCAGCATGCCTTTGGCCGCATCGACCCCGTCAGCGCGTTGCCGAACCGGACGCAGTTCCTCGAAGATCTGGAGGATCTGGCTCGGGACTGCCTTGCGGGCGAGCAACATTACGTGGTGCTTGTCGATATCGCCAGTCCTGAGCAGGTGAGCGAGGCGGTCCGGGTAGTGGGCCCGGGCCACGTCGACAGGTTACTCCTGGAAGCTTCCTTCAAGATCACGGCCGGTCTCGGACAAAACCGCAGGGCCTATCATGTGGCTGCAACACAGGTGGCTTTTCTTGCTCCTGAGGGCATCGACGAGCAGAGCTATCTGGCGGAACTCGGCAATGAGGTCGAAAGCCTCCAAAGTTCGGTCAACTCGCGCTTCGCGACCACGGTGGCAATCGGCATCGCGCCGTTCAAGCCCGGCGAGGTAGCGCCAGTCGACGTGCTTCGAATGGCACACAGCGCTTGTCAGGATTCCCGCAAGCTCGAGGCAAAGGTTGGCCTGTACTCGGACGGTATCGACCAAAGACATCGCCGTCGCTACAGCATTATCCATGATTTTGGCGATGCTCTCGAGACATCCGACCAACTGCGGCTTGTTTTCCAACCGCGGATGGACATGGCTTCGGGCACGTGCTGCGGTGCTGAAGCCCTGCTCCGCTGGCTTCATCCGGCGTTAGGGCAGATCTCGCCCGCCGAGTTCATCCCGATGATCGAGCAAACGACCTTGGCCAGGCCAACAACGGCATGGGTGCTGGAGACAGCAATGCGACAATCCGCCAAGTGGCGTGCCGCCGGTCTTGACCTGAAGATCTCGGTCAACGTGTCGGCGGCCAATCTTGAGGAGATCGACTTTGTCGATCGCCTGCAGGATGTGCTCGCACGTCATGGTGTTCCATTTTCGTGTCTTGAACTAGAGGTGACCGAGAGCGCGATGATGAGCAATGCGGGCAGCGCGCTGGCTCTGCTGAAGCGGATTTCCGCGCTGGGAATTGACCTGGCCATCGACGATTTCGGCACGGGGTATTCCAGTCTCGCTTATTTACAGCAACTCCCCGCGCAAGTGATCAAGATCGACCAGTCCTTCATGCGTGGCCTGGTTGATGATGAGCGCAAGCAGACACTGGTCAAAACCATGGTCGCCCTCTCGCACGATTTCAATTATCGCGTGGTTGCGGAAGGAGTTGAGGACGAGGAGGTCCTGTCTCTACTCCGGACCGCGGGCTGCGATGAGGTGCAGGGCTATCTGGTTGCCAGGCCAATGCCGCCAGAGGACTTGGTCCTGTGGCTGAGCCATCGATCAAAAGCATGATCCGGAAGAATATTTCGTAAAAGATCTGTGATGCGCCGCTTCGGTTCAAGCTGAGGCCAGGCCGGCATGCGGATGCCTGCCCTCTTGTTGCACTGCAACAGAATAGTTTAAGTCAAACCGGCCATGATTCAGAATTTTGACGGCCGGACTTGACCAGCTCAAACACGCACCATAGTATGAATGAAATTGCTTCCATGAATTTTTATTCGACCAAGACCGGAGCGGTGCGCAGTGAGCCTATCGAACGACCGGGTGGGAAGGCTGCGTGAGATCTCGAGCGAGATCCGCGTTGCCATCGTCAACACCATCGCCGGCCCGCGCATGGGCCATATCGGTGGCGATCTATCGGTCACCGACATCCTGGTCACCCTGTTCTTCGATGTGTTGCGCTACCGGGCAGACCAGCCGGATTGGCCGGATCGCGATCGCTTCATTCTGAGCAAGGGCCATTGCTCGGCCGCCCTGTATTCGGTACTGGCCCATGCGGGGTATTTCCCGCGCGATCTGCTGTCGGAGTTCATGGCGCCGTTGTCGCCGCTGAACGGCCACCCCAACCGGCGCAAGGTCAGGGGAGTCGAGGCCAATACCGGCCCGCTCGGACATGGCTTGCCGATCGGCGTCGGCTGCGCGGTCGCTTCGCGCATTGCGAAGTCGGATTTCCGCTGCTTCGTGGTTCTCGGCGACGGCGAATTGCAGGAAGGCAGCAATTGGGAGGCGGCTATGTTTGCGGGACATCGCGGGCTCGACAACCTCACCGCCATCGTCGACCGCAACCGCCTGCAACAGGGTGCCCGCACCGAGCAGACCAATGCGCTGGAACCGCTCGCGGACAAATGGCGCGCCTTCGGCTGGGATGTGCATGACATTGACGGGCATGACCACGCGGCCCTGCTTGCGGCCTTCGAGGCACCTCCGGTGGGCAAGCCTCGCTTCGTGATCGCCAACACCACGAAAGGCCGCGGCGTGTCCTTCATCGAGGACCGCGTCGAATGGCATCACAAGGTGCCGTCCGCCGAACAGGTCATCCAGGCGATCGAGGAGCTTGGAGCACGATGAATTCCGGCATGTCGAGCACCGAGACCCATGATTGCCGCGTCGCCTTTGCCGACACGCTGGCCGCGCTGGCGCGGGAAGATCGGCGCATCGTGGCGGTCTGCAACGATTCCGTTGGCTCCTCCAATCTCAATGCGTTCCAGAAGGAGTTTCCCGACCGGCTGGTCAATGTCGGCATCGCCGAGCAGAACATGGTCGGCGTCGCGGCCGGCCTCGCCAATGGCGGCTTCATCCCGTTCGTCAGCGCCGCAGGTCCGTTCCTGACCGGACGCGCGCTCGAACAGATCAAGGCAGACATCGCCTACAACCTTTATCCCGTCGTGCTGTGCGGCCAGAGCCCGGGCATGTCCTATGGCGAGCTTGGCCCGACGCATCATTCGATCGAGGATTTCGCCTGGCTGCGGCCACTGACCGACCTCACCTTGCTCAACCCCGCCGATCCGCTGCAGACACGCGATGCCGTGCGCTGGGCCGCGGCCGCCGGCAAGCCGGTCTACATGCGCATCGGCCGCTTCAAGGTGCCGTCGGTGACGCCGGAAGGCACGGCCTTCGAGCCGGGCCGCGCGCTGACCCTGCGCGAAGGCTCCGACATCACGATCGTCGCCACCGGCGTGCTGGTCTCCCGCGCGCTCGAAGCGGCGGAGACACTGGCAGGCTCGGGCATCTCGGCGCGCGTGCTGAACATCGCAACGATCGCGCCGCTCGACGACGAGGCGATACTGGCCGCTGCGCGCGAGACCAGGGGCATCGTCACCGCCGAGGAAGGCATCCGTTTCGGCGGCCTCGGCTCCGCCGTCGCGGAGGTCGTGGTGCAGAAGCATCCGGTCCCGATGCGCATCCTCGGGGTGCCGCATTTCGCGCCGACCGGCAGTGCGAGCTTCCTGCTCGATCACTTCGGGCTGAACGCGGCGGGCATCGTGGCCGCCGCGCACGAGATGCTTGGCTGATCATGGGCGGATCCCTGATCCTGGCCATCGACCAGGGCACCAGCGCCACGAAATGCGCCCTGATCGACGACCAGGGGCGGTTCGTGGCCCGTGCCACCTCACCGCTTGGCGAGCGCCATCCGAAACCGGGCTGGGTCGAGCAGGACGGCGCTGAAATCTGGGCCGGCGTGCAGCGCGCGACAGCCTCCTGCCTGGGCCAGACCGAC
Organism: uncultured Acetobacteraceae bacterium; assembly: GCA_964242565.1. Lineage (GTDB taxonomy): Bacteria > Pseudomonadota > Alphaproteobacteria > Acetobacterales > Acetobacteraceae > Lichenicoccus. The sequence goes on from CAXTCT010000064.1 coordinate 8,567, forward strand.
CCCGGCCAGGTGCTTGCCGTCGGGCTCAGCACGCAGCGCGAAAGCCTGCTGATGTGGGACAGAGCCAGCGGCGAGCCGATC
>CAXTCT010000065.1:0-8598 GCA_964242565.1 uncultured Acetobacteraceae bacterium
GAGTGCGGCCAGTCCGGCATCCGCATCGCCGATCATCGATATTCCGTCCAACGGCCCGCTCCCGCGAAAAGCCAATCTAGGCTGTAACACCGCCTAAGTCACGCAAGAATATCTCATGTCGCATATTATACTATAAAATGATGTAATACATTTAAATACCGCTATGGAGTGCGTCATTCACGCGGCACGCGCCGTCCCTGCTCCTGGATCTTTGATCATGACCCGTTTGACCTCGTCCCTATCGCCGGCGTTCGCCGGCCTCCTGTTCGCGGGCAGCAGCCATGCGGCAGCGCCCATGCCTGCTCGGGCAGCCGGCAAGTTGTCCGAGCAGGTCGTCGTCACAGCGCGGTCTCACGTCGCGGCGCGTCACGACAGGCTGCAGCACAGCGCGGCATCGGTGTCGGAACTCGGTGCGGAGAAGCTGCAACGGCTCGCCATCACCAGCACCCGACAGATCAGCAACCTCACCCCGAACCTGTACCAGCCGCGCGCCACGGTCGGTTATTCGAACTCGAACTATTTCATCCGCGGCATCGGCGAGCTTGATGCCCAGGGCGAGCCGTCGGTCGGCACCTATATCGACGGTGTCTACCTGCCGCGCACGATCGGCACCATGCAGGAGCTGCTCGATATCGACGCAATCGAGATCGATCGCGGCCCGGTCGGCTTCACCACAGGGCATCAGGCGGAGGGCGGCGCGGTCCGGATCGACACGGCCGTGCCGGACCACACCCGCTTCACCGCTCAAACGGGTTACGGCACCTACAACGAGTGGGAGGCAGGCTTCGCGGCCAGCGGTCCGATCGTGCAGGACAAGGTCTATGCAAGCCTGGCGGTGAACCATCATGCCCGCGACGGGCTCGATCGGAATTATACGCTCGACGCGCTGGAGAACGACATCGACTACACGCAGGCAAGGGGCAAACTCCGCTTCACGCCGAACGACCGGCTCGACATCACGCTTGCCTTCGACGGCACCAGCGACGGCAGCACCAATCGCGGCTATGGCAATTTGCTGAAGCCCTACCGCTACGGCCTTTACTCGTCGGTCTACCCGAAAAACAATTACAGCGAGGGCGGATTCACCGGGACGGTTTCGTACCGGCTTGACGACCATCTGACGCTGCGCTCGATCAGTGCCGTGCGCGACTATGACGATGTGGGCTATTACGACAATACCGGCGACGTGTACGCACGCACGTCGCAGCTTCTGCACTACGCCGACCGGAGCTATTCCGAGGACGCGCGCCTGGGCGGGCAATGGAACCGCTTCAGCTTCACCACGGGCGCCTATTTCTTCTACGAGGATTGGAACACCGGGCGGCGGGCGAACAATGTTTATGGCGCCTACACCAACAATCCATCGAAGATGCGGTTCCAGCCGGTGAATGCGGCCATTGACCAGATCACCACGAACTGGGCGCTGTATGGGATCGCGGCCTACAAGATCACGCCGACCCTGACTGCGTCGGCCGGTCTACGATGGAACTGGGAGCGACACTCGAATTCCGAGGTGCTGAGTTCGCTCGGGCCCAGCCGGGCCTATGTGACGGGCCAGGCGAACGACCTGGACGCCTTCTACGACGCTCCGATCGGCCCCACCGACTGGAGCGCGTCGGCGAGGCAGAGCTGGACGCAGCTGCTGCCGAAGGGCTCGCTCGAGTGGCAGGTCATGCCGCATGTGATGCCCTACATGACGATCAGCCAGGGCGGCAAGTCGGCCGGCTATGATTATCGTGCGCAGACACCGACTTCGCTCGGTCGCGAGCAGGCGCTGCTCCCATACGGACCGGAGACCGTCACCACCTACGAGGTCGGGATGAAAGGCGACCCGCTGCCGCATCTTCTGACAATCAACGCCGCGGCCTTCTACAATCATTTCGACGATCTGCAGGTGACCACGCTCGATCCGTCGACGGGCCTCAGCCGCCGCTACAATGTCGGCAACGCGCATTCCCTCGGCGCCGAGAGCGAGATAATGCTGCATCCGCAGCATCTGTGGGAGATCGACCTGACCGCGTCCTATCTGTTCGGTCAGCTCGACAGCTTCAAGGGTAACTACAACCAGTTGATCTACCCGAGCGGGCTCACGATCAATGCGACGCCACATGCCGGCGAGCGGCTTCCCTACTCTCCGCGTTTCCAGACGGATCTTTCCAGCAGCTATGTGCTGCCCCTACATGTACCGGGTGCCGTTCGCATCGCCGGCGATATCAGTTTCCAGTCCGCCATCTTCAGCGACGCATTGGAAAACAGCCAGACGCGTCTGCCCGACCAGACGTATCTCAACGGGTTGATCGAGTGGACCAGCCCGGCCCGTCGCTGGACCGCGACATTTTCCGCCAAGAACATGCTCGACCGGCGCTACCCGCAAAGCCTGTCCTTCATCCAGGGCGGTGGCGTCCCGATCCTCTATTCGGCGGCTTATGCGGATCCACGGACGCTTCTGTTCACCCTGCGCTACACGTTTTAGCCCCAGACCATCAGGCCGGCTCTCGTATGGCGCGCGCGACACGCACCGCCTGTTCGGCATTGCGTCGGATGCCGGCCCAATCGCCTTGGCGGATCAGGCCGCGGCTGGCGATCCAGGTGCCACCCACCGCCGCCACGGCCGGCTCGCGCAGCCAGTCCGCGAGATTGGCGGGCGAAACGCCGCCGGTCGGAATGAAGCGCAGGCGATGCAGACCGAAGGGTGCGGAAATCGAGCGGAGGAAAGGGATGCCGCCCGCCGGCATCGCCGGGAAAAACTTGAAGGTCCGGATGCCGGCCTCGATGCCGGCCTGCAGGTCGGACGGCGTCATCGCCCCCGGCACGTAGGGAAGGCCGATCCCTGCGGCCTGCTCGAGCATGCGCGAACTGAGACCGGGAGCGAGCGCAAAGCGGGCACCGGCCTCCGCGGCGCGCTTCAGATCCAATGCGCCGATCACCGTTCCGGCTCCGACCAGCATGTCGGGATAGTTCCGGGCGATCCGCGCGATCACCTCGGCCGCGGCATGGGTGCGGAACGTCACTTCGATCACGCCGAGCCCGGCTTCCAGCAAAGCCTCCGCCAGGGCATCGGCTTCGGCGACACCGTCCACTTCCACGACCGGGATCACCCCGAAGGCGGTCGCCTCGATCAGGGTGTTTTCTACCCCGTCCGCAGCGTCGGCCATCATGCCGCTCCCGCCATATTGCGCGCGCGGTAGCGCCATGTGCGTCCCGTCATCCCACCGGTGCCGGCGTCGATGCGCATGGATGCACGGAGCGGACATGACATCGGAAGGTCTTCCCTTGGTGCGGGATGCAACGCGTCGAGGTGGTATTGCGTTTCCTGCCCGTATGTTCGCGTGAATGCACTGGCTGCGGGTTGAGGATTACCTACCCTCCGGGTCGCTGGTGAAAAGGGTCCACGCATTATTCGCGCGGCGGTTACCGGCCGCCCCTGTATTCGCCAATAAAAATATATTTTCTTCGGCCGCGGCTGCGCGTCCGGGATGCCAACCTTCTTTGAACCTGACCTATTCGGAATGGGTGAACGAACTGGACACCCGGTTGCGGTCCGGCTTCCACCCCGGCCCGCTCCACACGATCAGAACATTCGGTACCGAGCGTGACTGTTATCTTCGGCTTCCTCGTGGTCTGGTTGGATCAGGGTTCCGTTTCTGAAGCTTTCACTGACCAGGACCTCAAGGAACGGAACGCCAGGTCCGGGCCGGCTTGAGCGCTGCCGGGGAGGCCGCACCGCGAGGACGGCTGCCTGGCGCGGTTTCCTTGAGGAACAGCATCGCCACGAACCCGACCGCCAGGCCGCCCATGGCAAGGTCGAGCACGTGCTCGATGCCGAAACGCTGGGCGACGGTGCCGGCCAGGATCGGCGCCAGGCCGCCGCCGAACAATTCGCCGACGCAGATCACCATGCCCGAGGCGGTCGCCATGTAGGCCGGCGGCACGCTCTCGGCGCTAAGCGGGCCGACCGTCAGCGTCAGCAGGGCGAAGTTGAAGAAGTGGGTCAGGAATAGGAACAGGAACAACCAACTCGGGTCGGCGCCGGTCTGCGACAGCGCGTAGATCGACAGGCACGCTCCCACGGTCGCGGCCACCATGACCGGCTTGCGGCCCAGGCGATCGGAGACCGCCGGCAAGACGAGGCAACCCGCTGTCGCGCCGAAACCGATCGCCGACATCACGGAGCCCATCCGCGGCAGCGACAGATGCAGGTGGTCCATCAGGAAGCTCGGGAACATCGCGCTGGTCACGATCATGCAGGTCAGCCAGCACAACATCCCGACCATCAGGATCGGAATGTTGCGCTGCCTCAGGACGGCCCTCCAAGGCGGCGCGGCGCAGGCTGCCTGGGAGCGTTCGGCCGCCTGCTGGTTGCGCAAAAACAGCACCATCAGCACCGCCACGATCAGGCCGGGGATAGTGAGCAGCGGGAACACCCACCGCCAGCTCATCGCCTGCAGCAGGCTCGTCACCAGCAGGGGCGCGAACGCCAGCCCGAACAGCGGCAGCATCGCCTGCTGGATACCGATGTTGAGACCGTGCCGCGTCGCCTTGGAAGCGTCGATCGTGGCCGAGATGCTGGTGGGCGTGTAGGCGCCGTCCGCCAGACCCATCATCGCGCGAACCACGATCAAACCCATGACGCCGCTCGCAAGGCCGCTCGCCCCGATCAGCACCGAGAACATCAGGAGCGACCCGACGATCACCTTGCGGCGGCCGACACGGTCCGAAAGCCGGCCCATGAACAAGGCGGAAACGCCCCAGGCGATGGAAAGGGCCGCGGTGATGTTGCCCAGATCCTGGTAGGTCAGATGCAGATCCCGCATGATGGTCGGGAACATCGGCGCGATCATGAAACGATCAATGCCGACCAGCCCGAAGCCGATCGAAAGCAGCGCGACCGCCCGCCACTCATATGCTGCATCCCATGTCGACGTCGTCTGCATTCCAGGGCTCCTAGTCAGGCATTGGTAAGTCGGTCCGGGCCGGCCGACGGTCTGGTCGAGGCGGTTTTGTCAGATCTCGCGCCGGCGTTCCGATCTTTGCTTTGCTGCGCCGGCCATCGCACGCGTTCCGCATGACGCTGTGCTCAAGCCGGTCGCCCTTGATGAAGCGCAAGCGGCGGAGAGGAGCGGAGCGGGAACGCTGGCCCCCGGCAGGGAAGGCCGGCGGGGAAGGGATGATTGCCCGATCATGGCGCTTCCTCCTGAGCAGCGCGGTCTACCGCCGGACTTGCTCGAAAATTCGAGGTGACCTTGGAGGTGGAGGGATATATTCGTCAACGGAAAATATATTTGGTTTGGCTGCGGCTTCGTGACTAGGATGCAGCTATGCAGATTGCCGTACCCGCGAGCTTGACGGAGGCGGTATACCGGACGATGCGCGCCGATCTACTCGCCTGCCGGATCCGTCCCGGTGAGCGGATCCGCATCGCGACGCTGGCCCTCCACCACCGCGCGAGCCCCGGCGCGGTGCGGGAAGCCCTTTCGCGTCTGACGGCCGAGGGCCTGGTGGTGGCTGAGCCGCAACGCGGGTTCCAGGCCACGGCAATCTCGGCCGCGGATCTCTGCGATCTCACCGTCGCGCGCATCGAGATCGAGAACCTGTGCCTGAACCTGGCGATCGCCGAGGGTGACCTGGCGTGGGAAGAGCGTCTGCTCGGCTCATCGCACCGGCTGATGCGTACCCGGGTCCGGGCGGCGGAGGATCCCGGACGGCTCGCCGAACTCTGGGCCGACGCGCACGCGGCCTTCCACGAGGCGCTGGTGGCAGCCTGCCCGAACCAGACGCTGCTGCGCGTCAGACGCCTTCTCTACGCGCAATCCGAGCGCTACCGCCGGCTTTCGGTGCCGCTGGCGGAGACCGAGCGGGATCTCGACGGAGAACATCGCGAGTTGACCGCCGCCGCGCTGGGACGCGACGCGCCGCGCGCCGTCGCGGCGATGCGGCACCATCTGAACGAGACCACCCGGATCCTGCTGGAGTCGCGGATCGATATGATCGACGTGGTTGCCTGAGGGCCTTGGATCCCGGACCTCCTTCGCCGGCCACCTCCAGGCAAAAAATATACTTTTCCTTGACGGGCCATGCGGCTCGGCTCAACATGCCCGGCAACGGCCACCGACAGAGCAGTCCGATTCAGGGAGTTCAAATCATGACGGCGATAGGTCGCCATCAGCCGCCCGTGCGCCGAAACGGGCTGCTCGGCGTGCATTCGATCGGCGAGTTCGTGCTGACGGTGCCGGCGGTCGAGAAGGCCGAGGAGTTCTACGGTCAGTTCGGCCTCCAAACCCGTGCCGATGGCGACGTGCTCGGGCTGCATACGGGTGGCGACAACTATCGCTGGGGCCGTGTCGTGGCCGGACCACGCAAGGCGATACATCACCTCGCCTTCCATTGTTTCGAGGAAGATCTGCCGCGTTTCCGCCAGCATCTCGAGAAGGAGGGGGTCGTGCTGCTCGACCCGCCGCCGGGCTTCGACAGCAACGGCTTGTGGCTGCGTGACCAGGACGGGACGCTGATCGAGATCCGGGTGGGCGCGAAGACGTCACCCAACGAGAAGGCGCCCATGGAACTGGCGGCAACGCCGCCCGGCATACGCAACGCTCCGTATCGACGCCTTTCCCGCCGTGTGGCACCTCGCCGCCTCAGCCACATCTTGCGCTTCACGCCCGACGTGAACCGGGCGGTCGCCTTCTACGGCAGGGTGCTCGGCCTGCGCTTGTCCGACCAGTCGGGAGACGGGCTCGCCTTCATGCACGGCATACACGGCTCCGACCACCATCTGGTCGCCTTCGCGAAGTCCAACGCGCCGGGCCTGCATCACCTGAGCTGGGACGTGCCCTCGCTCGACGACATCGGCCTCGGCGCCATGGCCATGGCCGACAAGGGCTACACCAAGGGCTGGGGCTTCGGCCGGCACGTTCTTGGCTCGAACTATTTCCACTACGTGCAGGATCCGTGGGGCAGCTTCTGCGAGTATTCCTGCGACATGGACTACGTGCCGAACACGATGGACTGGGACAGCGCCGACCACGGTCCCGAGGACGGCTTCTATCTCTGGGGTCCGAACCTGCCGCCGGACTTCGTCCACAACTACGAAGCGGACGAATTTTGAACTACGCCGACGAGGCGTCTTATCTTGTGCCACCCGGGAGAATTATTCCATGCAGTTCGCCGCCTTCATGCAGGACGGCCGTCCCGGCCTGGCCGCGACAAACGGCTCCTCGCCCTTCCACGGCATGGCTCTCGAGGATCCCCGGGCGCCGGGCGACCTGCTGGCTCTGCTCCGGCGCGGCGGTGACGCGCTCGCCGAGGCTGGCCGGATGCTGCTCGACGCCGGCAATCCGATCGACCTCGACGCGGTCTCCCTGCTGCCGCCGATCGGCCATCCCGGAAAGATCATCTGCATCGGATTGAACTATGCCGAACATTCCGCGGAAAGCGGCTTCAAGCAGCCGGACTATCCGACGGTCTTCGGCCGCTTCACGTCGAGCCTGATCGGTCATCGCGCGCCGATCGTGCGACCAGGCGTTTCCGAACAGCTCGATTACGAGGGCGAGTTTGTCGCGATCATCGGCATTGGCGGCCGCGACATCACGCGCGAGCGGGCGCTCGATCATGTCGCCGGCTACTCGCTGTTCAACGACGCGTCGCTACGCGACTACCAGTTCAAGTCGCCGCAATGGACGATCGGCAAGAATTTCGACGATACCGGCGCCTTCGGCCCGACCTTCGTTACAGCCGACGAACTGCCGCCCGGCTGCCGTGGCCTGCGTCTGCAGACCAGGCTCAACGGCGAGGTGGTGCAGGATGCGTCGACCGACGACCTCGTGTTCGACGTGGCAACCCTGGTCAGCTTGCTCAGCGTCCCGTTTGCGCTGGAGCCGGGCGACATCATCGTCACCGGCACGCCTGCCGGCGTCGGCCTCGCGCGCAAGCCGCCGCTTTGGATGAAACCCGGAGACGTCTGCGAAGTGTCGATGCCCGGCCTTGGAATTCTCGTCAACCCGATCGTCGACCAGGCCTCGGCCGGTGCGCTGCGGGCGCGCCCGGCGGCGGCCGGTTGACCGCGCGCGTCGAAGGCGGATCATCCATGGCGGACGACATCCTCGACGTCGCGGTGATCGGCTACGGGCCGGTCAGCCAGATCCTGTCGTTCATTCTGGGGCGCCAGGGCCGGCGCGTCACGGTGTTCGAGCGCTGGCAACAGCGCTATCCCCTGCCGCGGGCGGTGTGCATCGACCACGAGATGTTCCGGATGCTGTCGGCCATCGGCCTGCGTGACGAACTGCCGAAGGTGTCGCATCCGGCGCCGCCCTATCGCTGGTTCAACGCCGAATGGCGGGAGCTGCTGCATATCGACTGGTCGGCGCCGTCGCCGTCCGGCGGCACCGAGGTCAACTTCGTGCACCAGCCGACGCTCGAGGAGATGTTCGACCGGGTGGTCGAGGCCGAGCCGACGGTGACAATCCAGCTCGGTTTCGAGGCGATCGGGATCGTCGAGAATGAGGACCACGCGGTGGTGACGCTGCGCGAAGCGGACGGCGCGACGCGCGAGGTCCGGGCCCGCTTCGTGATCGGCGCCGACGGCGCCAACAGCCTCGTGCG
>CAXTCT010000066.1:0-8535 GCA_964242565.1 uncultured Acetobacteraceae bacterium
GAATAGGCTGAAGGCGGTGAACAGGCTGGCCTGGTAGGCAGCCCGCCGACGCAGCACCGGCGTGCGCCGCAGCAGGGTCCACAGCGAGCCGATCAGGCTGGCGTAGCTGTGCGTGGCATGCGGTTGCCGGCGCGGCAGCAGGATGCGCAGCATCGCCGCCAGCACCAGCATGAGCAGCGCGGACGCGCCGAACACCGAACGCCAGCCGAACTCGTTCGCGACCAGGCTGGCCACCGGGCGGGCCAGCATGATGCCAAGCAGCAGGCCGCTCATGACGTTGCCGACCACCCGCCCGCGGCTCGCATCCGGCGCCATGTGGGCCGCGATCGGCACCAGCATCTGCACCGTCACCGATCCCAGCCCGATGGCCAGCGACGCCGCCAGGAACCATGCCGCCGACGGAGCCAGGCTCGCCACCGCCAGCGCCAGGACGGCGCCGCCCAGCGTGATCAGCGTCATCCGCCGGTTCTCCACCAGGTCGCCGAGCGGCACCAGCAGCACCAGCCCGCCGCAATAGCCGAGCTGGGTCAGCGTGACGATCAGGCTGGCCGCCGACGGAGCCAGGCCGACCGCGGGCGCGATCAGCCCGATCAAAGGCTGCGCATAATACAGGTTGGCCGCGATCAGGCCGCAGGCGGTGGCCAGCAGCAGGGTCATCCACGCCGGTATGGCCGTCTCATGCGGTTGGTCAGGCATGGCACAGGTCCTACATGGGCAGCGCCTCGGTTCAAAGCGGCCCGCCCCCGCCGGCGAGAACAGGCCTCCGCCCTGTCGCGATGGCGCGAAGCAAGGCGGCAGGGTAGAGCGACAGCGGGTGCGGCCGGTGCGAGGGCCCATGAAGCAGAGGCGGATGCCTATGGACGACGGATCGACGGCGGCGGCGCGGAATACGAACCTACAAAGCGTACCCGGCACGACAGGGCGCGGCGTGCTGCTTTCCTTTGCGGCCTACGCCTCCTATGCCCTCAGCGATGCCTCGGTGAAGCTGCTGCATGGCGGGCTCCCTCCGTTCGAACTCGTTTTCTTTGGCGCGATGCTGGGCTTGCCGGTGATCCCGCTGGTGCGCCGCCCCGGCGAGCGGTGGATCGACCTGATACGCTGCAACGACCGTCGCCTGTGGAGCCTGCGCGCCCTGGCCGCCGTGATCGGCAGCCTCTGCGCGGTGATCGCTTTCACCGCCCTGCCGATGGCCGAGGCATTCGCCTTGATCTTCCTGCTGCCCACCTTCGTGACCATCCTGTCGGTGCTGTTTCTCAAGGAGCAGGTCGGGTGGCGTCGCTGGTCGGCCGTCGTGATGGGCTTCGTCGGCGTGCTGATCGTGCTTCGGCCCGGATTTCGCGCGCTGGGCGTCGGCCATCTTGCTGCCATCGCCAGCGGCTTCGCCGGCGCCGTCACGATCATCGTGCTGCGCGCCCTCGGCCCGACCGAGAAGCGCATCTCGTTGTATGGGGCCGGGCTGATCGGGCCGATCGTGATGAGCTTCCTGGTGATGCTGCCGCATTTCGTGATGCCCGCCGCGCGGCAGTGGCTGTTCGTGCTGGCCTACGGGCTGCTTGCGGCAGGCGGCAACACGCTGCTGATGCTCGCTTCCGCCCTGGCGCCGGCAAGCCTGGTGGCGCCTCCGCAATACAGCCAGATGCTGTGGGCCATCTTCCTTGGCTATACGGTGTTCAGCGACAAGCTGGATGCGCCGATGCTGATCGGCGCCGCAGTGATCATCGGCTCCGGGATGTTCACCTTTGCCCGCGAAAAGGCGCGCAAGCCACGCTGGTGGAACCGCGCGCCACTGATCCATCCGCAATAGGCCATCCGGGGAGGGTGGCCTTGCTGCATCCCGTCGCCTTGCCGGACGTTGAGCCGTCTCGACTCCACCGCTGGACAGGGCCGAAATGACGCGCGCACGCAGATGGAATTTCGGTCATGTCATGACCCTTGCGGCGCTGGGGGCCATCGGCTTCCTGGTGAAGTGGCTGTCCCCTGCCGGACATCCGGTTGCCTCCCGACCCGGGCACGCCTTCGCATCGGCCCCCGCCACCGCAGCGCCGTCTTCATCCGGGTCCGGTGCGTCTTCCGCGGGTGCGCAGGTCGAGCAGCCGGGTCATCATGCCGAGACGCCCAAGCAGATCCCGGCCAAGGGATGGTGGCAGATCGCCAAGCGCGTGTTTGCCGGGATCACGAATGACCGGATCCTGGCCAACGCCGCCGGCGTGACCTTCTACACCTTGCTCGCGATCTTTCCGGCCATTGCCACGCTGGTGTCGCTCTACGGCCTGATTGCCGACCCCAGGACAATCGCCAGCAACCTGTCCGTCATGTCGGGCGTGCTGCCCGGCGGGGGCATGCAGATCCTGCACGACCAGGTCACCGCGCTGACATCGGGTCCGCCCAAGGCGCTCGGGCTGGGGGCGGCGGCGGGCCTGCTGACGTCGCTCTGGAGCTCGAATGCGGCGATGAAGGCGTTGTTCGATGCCCTCAACATGGCCTACGAGGAAAAGGAGAAGCGCAGTTTCGTCCGCCTGACGCTGCTGACCCTGGCCTTCACGGTGTGCGGCATCATCTTCATGATCATTGCCATGGGCGCCGTCGTGGTATTGCCGGCCCTGCTCAAGCTCGTTGGCCTCGACGAGACGGTGGGCCGGTTGCTGAACCTGGCGCGCTGGCCGGCCCTGATCGTTATCCTGACCCTCTTCCTGTCGGCGGTGTACCGCTACGGTCCGAGCCGCGACAAGCCGCGCTGGGCCTGGGTCTCATGGGGTGGCGCTGCGGCGACGATGCTTTGGCTCGTCGTTTCGCTGCTGTTCTCCTATTACGTCGAGAATTTCGGCAACTACAACAAGACCTACGGCTCGCTGGGTGCGGCGGTCGGTTTCATGACCTGGATCTGGCTGTCGACCACGGTGATCCTGATCGGCGGCGAACTCAATGCCGAGATGGAGCACCAGACCTCGCACGACACCACCGAGGGGCCGCCAAAGCCGCTCGGGCAGCGCGGCGCCAACAAGGCCGATCATGTCGCCGGCGCCTGAGCGGTCGGCCGGCTATCCGGCCAGGAACTCCAGGCAGAGCTTCTCGAAATCGCGCGGGTTGGTGATGTTGCAGGCATGGCCGCCATCCAGGCGAGCCAGGCGCGAGCCGGCCAGGGCGGCGTGCAGCCGGTCCGAACATCCCGGAGGCACCAGCATGTCGTCCTCCGAGGCAATGAGCAGGGTGGAGGCGGTGAGATGCGGTATCAGCGTCGCCGCATCGAAGGCGAGCAGGGCCGCGATCCGGCGAAGGGTGTTGTCGACGCCCGCGAAATTCGCCAGCGCATGGGCCTCGTCCCGCGCCAGCCTGTGTTCATGCCGCGCCATCCAGCGCGACGGATACAGGAACAGCGGCTGCGCCCGGACATAGCTCGCGATCCCGCATTCCAGCAGCAGTTCGCGCCGGACCGCGAAACAGCGCGCGGTATGCGCATCGGCACGAAGCCAACCGTTGACGATGACAAGATGGCTGACGCGTCCGGGATCGCTGGCCGAGAGGGCAACGCCGATCAGGCCGCCCAGCGCATGTCCGATGACGCGGCATCGCGACGCGCCGATCCGGTCCAGCACCCAGCGTGCATCATCGGCCATGTCGGCGATGCTGGTGGGATCGGGCAAAATGTCCGGGCTGCGTCCGGTGCCGCGCTGGTCATAGGTGACGACGCGGAAATACGTCGCCAGCCCGGCAATGTTTTCCGACCAATAGCCGCCGGACCCGCCCAGTCCCGAACTCAGCAACAGCACCTCGCCATCCTCGGGACCGGTGGTCTCGAAATGGATCATGCCTTGCCGACATGCGCGATCGAGGCGATCTCGACCAGGGCTTCGGATTTCACCAGCCCGCACTGGATGCAGTAGCGGGCCGGCTTGTCGCCGGGAAAATACGTCGCATAGACGCTGTTCAACGCCGCGTAGTCGGCCCAGTCCTTGATGAAGATCATGTTGAAGGTGACATCGGCCAGGCTGCCCCCGGCCGTCTCGATGACGCGCTTGATGGTCTCCAGCACATGCCGCGTCTGTGCCGCCGCATCGCCCGGATGGACCACGTTGTTGTTGGCGTCGAACGGCAAGGTGCCCGACACATAGACCACGCCGTCGGCCAATGTGCCGGGAGAGAAGGGCGCGATCGGGGTACCGGTGCCGGGCGGGATGATGGCTTGCATGGGCATGGCTTCAGTTTTCCCCCTGCCCGACCGCGCCGCAGAAATCCGCGACGGTCGAGACCCAGCCGAAGAAGGTCTCGATGTTGTAGATCGCGGCCTTCTGCACATAGTCCGGGCCGGCCTGGTGCGTGGCGTCCTCGAGCACGACGCCGAAATATTCAAGAAAAAAGCCGTCGCGCAGCGTGGATTCGACGCAGACATTGGTGGCGATCCCGGTGAACACCAGGGTGCGTATGCCGCGCGCGCGCAGGATGGAATCAAGCGGGGTGTTGTAGAAGGCGCTGTAGCGCGGCTTCGGGATCACGATGTCGCCCGCCTGCGGCGCCAGCGCGTCGACCAGCGCATAGTCCCAGCCGCCCTTGGCGAGCAGGCTGCCGGCAAGCTCCGGCCGCTGGCGCATGGTCTTGAGCGCGTTTGATTTATGATAATTCGGCGAACCCGGACCGCCGGCCTCGACATAATCGCCATCCCAGCCATTCTGGAAATAGATGATGGTCATGCCGGCGGCGCGTGCGGCGCGAAGGGCGACCGCGATCGCCTCGATCGCCGCCTGCGCGCCGCCGATGTCGAAGCCGGCCAGATCGAGATAGCCGCCCTTGCTGGCATAGGCATTCTGCATGTCCACCACGATCAGCGCGGCATGGGACGGGTCGAGCGACAAGGCCTCCGGGCGTGCCGGCAGGGTGACGCGTACCCGACCCGCGCCGTCCTCGAAGGTGGGGGTTCCGGGTGTCACGACGCTCATTCAGGCCGCCTCGGTCGTCTGGGTGATATGGGCGCGCGTCTTCATCAGCGGCTGGATGCGGGTGCCGAACGCCTCGATGCCGCCAATGAAGTCATCGAAGGTGAGCAGCACGCCCTCCGTCCCTTCGACGTCGGCGACCTCGTCGAGCAGCCGCGCGACAGTGGCATGCGAGCCGACCAGCGTGCCCATGTTGATGTTGACCGCGGAGGTCGGGTTGGCCATCTGGCGGACATTGGTGTCGGCGCCGGAGCGGGTGTCGACGGCGCTCTGCGTCGCCAGCCATTGCACCGCCTCGTGGTCGACGCCGGATTTGTACAATTCCCACCTGGCCGTCGCCGCCTCGTCGGTTTCGTCGGCGATGATCATGAACAACGCATAGCAGGTCACGCGCCGGCCGGTGACGGCGGTCGCGGCGAGCAGCTTGCGTGCCGCGGGCGCGAATGCGGCCGGCGTGTTCACGCCCTTGCCGAAGCAGAAATTATAGTCGGCATATCGCGCCGAGAACATCATGCCGGCCTCGCTCTGTCCGGCGCAGATGATCTTCATGTCGGCCTGCGGGCGCGGGCTGACCCGGCAATCGTCCATCTGGAAGAACCTGCCCTTGCGGTCCGAGCGACCGGTTTCCCACAGGTCGCGCAGGATCTGCACATATTCGGCGACGAACTCGTAACGCGCGGAAAAATACGCGTCGCCCGGCCATAGCCCCATCTGCGAATATTCGGGCTTCTGCCATCCGGTGATGACGTTCAGCCCGAACCGGCCGTGCGAGATGGAATCAATGGTCGAGGCCATGCGGGCCGCGATCGCCGGCGGGATGGTGAGGGTCGCCACGGTGGCGAAGAGCTGGATGCGGCTGGTGACCGCGGCGAGGCCGGCCATCAGGGTGAAGGATTCGAGGTTATGGTCCCAGAATTCGGTCTTGCCGCCGAACCCGCGCAGCTTGATCATCGACAGCGCGAAATCCAGCCCATGCCGTTCGGCGCGTTGCACGATCTCGCGGTTGAGATCGAAGCTCGGCATGTATTGCGGGGCGGTGGTCGAGATCAGCCAGCCATTATTGCCGATCGGTATGAACACGCCGATTTTCATCACGCACCCCGCAAGCCTTGCCCCGCATGACACAGCAATCGCCATGCCATGCCTGATGGCTAGGCGATCTCGGCTTCGGTCAGGGCCGCGAACAGCGCCTGCCCGTTGGGCCGTCCAAGACCGGTGCAGGCATTCCAGCCGGGCCCCGCGTCATAGCCGAGCTTGCTGCCTTCGGGCCTGTTGTTGCCCTGCGTGATCTGCGTCAGCAGGCCGGCGTTCGAGGCGATGTTGGCATAAAGGAAATCGGGCAGGAAGCCGATCGGATGGGTCGCCTTCTGGCTGATCAGCGCGGTAAGCCCGGCCCACAGGGGAGCGACCGCGCTGGTGCCGCCGACGATTTCGGTCTTGCCGTCCACGACCACGACATAGCCGCTGGCGGGTGCGGCATTGCCGGCGACATCGGGCACGCCACGCCCCTTGCGGCCGCCGTTGACGCTGGCGGGAAGGTGGGCATTGGCCTGGAAGGCGGGAACCGGGAACAGGTCGCTGATGCCGCCGCCGGTGCCGCTGCCGCCGTCGTTCCAGACCACTTCCTTGCTGATCTTGCCGCCGCTGAAGGTGATGTGGGTGCCGCCGCAGCCGATCGCATAGGGCGAGGAGGCCGGGAAATCGACATGAGCGGTGCCGTCGCTGACATTGTCGGTGGCGAGATTATCGCCCGATGCGACGAAGACCGAAATGCCGAGGCTGCCCGCCTCCTGGATCACCGTGTTCATCGTCGTGACCGCCTGCGGCTGCCATCCGGTCTCGGCGCCGCCCCAGGAGATCGAGATGATCGAGGGCTTGTTGGTGGCGTCGTGGGCGGCCTGCGAGATCGCGTCGGCAAATCCCGCATCGGTGTTGGGCGCGAAATAGACCGCGATCTCCGCACCCGGCGCCACGCCGCCGGCGACCTGGATGTCGAGCGCCACTTCGCCGTCCGCATCCGAGCCGGACTGGTCGTTGATGCCGCCATCGACCGAGACCGAGATCACCCGCGGCGGCGCGAGCCCCATCGCCTTGAAGGCCGCCTTGGTGTCGTTGGAGCGAAATCCGCCGCCAAGCTCGATCAGGGCGATGGTCACGCCGGCGCCGGTCACGCCGGTCGGGAAGTTGTAGAGCTTGCCCATCTGGTTGGGCTCGACGCTGGCCGGCTGGGCCGCCCGGGGCCGGACGATGCGTGTGTGGGCGACAGGGCGGCCATCGATGCCGAGCACGGATTCGACCAGTCCATGCAGGTCCTGCGGCACCGCGAGCGTTCCGGTGCGGGCACGATAGGTGTGGCCGCCTTGCTCGTACAAGGCGATCCTGGCGCCGAACGCGGATTCCATGCACGCCGGCACGCCGCTCGCCCGGATCAGCCGCCGTGCCGGATCGACCGACAACACCGACAGCCCGTGCTCGGAGACATAGTCCTCGACACGGCGAAAATCATCCCGATGCGCGGAGGCGCGTTGCTGGGCGAGCTGCTGGCGGCGCTGGTCGATGCTGCCGGTGAGCGCGCTCTGCTGCGTCCGGTGCTGGTCGCGCGGCCGCAGATAGATGCTGATCTCGATCCGCTGGTCGCTCGGCACCGCGCCGATAGGCTGCGCCAGCGCCGGTGCGGCGAGGTGGCTGCCGGCAATTTCCGTGGTTTCCGTCATGGCATATGTTCCATCTAGACGGGACGATTTGACGTGACCCTACCGATGCACGCAACCGCTCTTGCAATGTCACGCTCGTCGATCGCGCCGATACAGCCGATCCTGAACGAAGGCGCCTCGGCCAGCTTGCCCGGATAGATCACGATTCCGTGCGATTGCAGATCGTTGTAGAAGCGCTCGAAATCGAACCCTTGCGGTTCGTCGAAGGTGACGATGATCGGCGCCTGCAAGGCCGCACGCAGCGTGGTGCTGTAGCCGAGCGCGCGCATCCCCTCGGCCAGCGCCGCATGGTTGCGGCGGTATCGGGCCAGGCGGGCGGGCGGGCCGCCCTCGTCGTCGAGCTGGTCGAGTGCCGCATCCAGGGCCGCGGCGACCTGAACCGGAGGGGTGAAGCGCCACTGGCCATTGGCCTCGAAACCCGCCCATTGCGCGTGCAGATCAAGGCTGAGGCTGGGCGAATATCCGGCGCAGGATGCGAGATGGCTGCGTTCGGCGATCACCACCCCGATCCCCGGCACGCCTTCGAGGCATTTGTTCGACGAGGCCAGGACGGCGCTGGCGCGGACCCGGCGCAGGTCGATTGGCAGCGCGCCGAAACTGCTCATCGCATCGACCAGCAGCCGGCGGCCTTGTGCCGACACCACCTCGGCCACCGCCTCCAGCGGGTTGAGCATGCCGGTGGTGGTCTCGCAATGCACCAGTGCCACGTCGGTGATGCCCGTGTCCGCCTCCAGCAGAGCCAGCACCCGCGCGGGATCGACCGGTTCGGTTTCCGGCCATCGCTCGCAGATCACGTCGCGCCCGATCAGGCGCGCGATGCTGGCCATGCGCTGTCCGTAGGCGCCGTTGGCCAGCACCAGCAGCCGGCCCTCGCGGGGAACCAGCGTGCCGAT
>CAXTCT010000067.1:0-8516 GCA_964242565.1 uncultured Acetobacteraceae bacterium
CAAGCGCGCTGCCGGTGGCCAGCACATCGATCCAGCCGACCGAGAAGGTCACCGCGGAGGCCTCCTCGAAACGCCTGAGGAAATCCTCGAGCCCGCTTACCCGGCGGCGGCGGACCAGCAGCGCCGGTGAGGCGACCGGCACCATCCGGACGCAGACCGCCGTGATGATCCCGGTCAGGCCGATGCCGCCAATGGTGGCATCGAACAGCGCCTGATTCTCGCAAGGCGACAGGCGCCTTTGCTCGCCGTCCGCGCAGAGCAGGTCCAGCCACTCGATGCAGTCGCCGAAGCAGCCGGCGACATGCTGGTTCTTGCCGTGGACGTCGTTGGCGACCGCGCCGCCGACGGTCACGAACGAGGTGCCCGGCGAGACCGGCACACGAAAGCCCTGTGGCAGGAATACCGCCAGCAGGTCGGCAAACGTCACGCCCGGCTCGACCACCACCAGGCCGCTGGCCGCATCGAACGACAGGATCCGGTTCAGCCGTTCGGTGAGGATGACGGAGCCGTCCGCGTTCAGGCAGACATCGCCATAACTGCGCCCGGCTCCGCGAGGCAGCAAGCTGCGCATGGTGCCGCTGTCGTCAAGGGCGGCACGCAGTTCGCGCATCCGTTCCGGCCGGGCGACCAGGGCGTGCGCCACCTGGCCGCGTCCCCAGCTGCGCAAGCCGACATCCTTCCAGCCGGTGGTACCTCCGCCCGGCGGGACGGCAGCCGATACGGCGGCTCCAGACGAAGGTGGCGACGCCGGCGTGGCAATACGGTTCATGATCGCAACCCCGCTGGAACAGGCGTCAAAGGGCGGACAGGACGATGGCGAAGGTGTAGGCGCCGAGCAGCCAGCTTACCGGATCGCGCAGGGCGAAGATCACCGGGTCATGCGACAGGCGTTTGCGGTGGGCCAGGAACCAGACACGCATGAGCCATAGCGCAATTCCCGAAGGCGCCAAATAGAGCCGGTAGGGATGCGCATAGAGATGCGACGGCCGCGCGTCGTCGGCGACGAACAGGATCATGATCTGCAGCGAGGCGAACGCCGCGGCGACGCCGAACGCCAGGGTCAGCGGCCAGTCCTCGGGCAGATAGCCGCGTCGTGCCAGGGAGGCGCTGGAGGAACCATCGCTCGCCTGCATCACCTCGACATGGCGTTTGGCCAGCGCCAGGGACAGGAAGAAGAAGCCCGCGAACGAGATCAGCCAGGGCGAATACAATACCTGCGCCATCTCGATGCCAAGCAGCAGACGCAGGGTGAACAAGGCGGCGATGATGCTGGTGTCGAGGAACGGCACGCTCTTGAGCCGCAGCGAGTAGGTCAGCGAGACAACCACATAGGCCGCGACCAGGATCAGGCATGACCAGGCGAGCCAGGCGGCGCACAGCAGCGCGCCACCGATCAGACCCACCGCCGCCAGCAGACCCGTGATCGGCGAGATGCGTCCCGACGCGAACGGCCGCCGCCATTTCTTGGCGTGCAGCCGGTCGGCTTCCAGGTCGGCGATGTCGTTGAGGATATAGGTGCCCGATGCCGCCACGCTGATGATCAGCATCGCGGCCAGCACGCGCAGCTCCGCGGTCGGATGGCCGAAACGATGCCCCAGCAGCAGCGGCACCAGCATCAGCGCGTTCTTGCTCCACTGATGCAGCCGGATCGCGCCGAGCCAGTCCTTCAGGCCGGGACGGCTCCGCACGAACTCCGCGAGCACGGGCCAGCCCTTGGCACGCACCCTGGAGACCGTGGCGCTGCTGGCATTGACCAGCACGACCTGGTCGGCCAGAGCCCAGACATCGAGATCGGCCTTGCTGTCGCCTGCATAAGCAAAGCCGTCGGGAAAGCGGGCGCGCAGCGAGGCTCCCTTGGCGCTGCCGATCAGGTTGGTGGTGCCGTCGCTGCCGGTGGCCGTCTCGAAGATGCCGAGGTGGGCCGCGACCGCGTCCGCGACATGCTGGTCCGAGGCGGTTACCAGATGCAAGGGCCGGCCCGCCGCCTTCTGGGCCTGCAGCCATTCGAGGAACGGCTTGCGGAACGGCAATGCCACCGCCAGTGGCGGCATCAGCGACACGACATGCCGCTTGAACGCCGCCTTGCCCTGCCGCAGCAGCGTGAGCGAGGCACTCAGCAGCAGCAGCGGCTGGCGGAACAGCAGCTTGAGGAACTGCTCATGCAGCACGTCTCCGGCCAGGAGGGTGCCGTCGAGATCCACGGCCAGCGGCAGATGCGGCAATACATTGTCTTGTGTGGCAAGCATGGCCCCATCCGGCATCGCCGTCCGTCTCCTGACGCTAGAACAACCTTGGGACGTATCCTATCACGAGTTTCGCCGTTGGTGGCTGATAAGCGCGGCCAATGTGCCACGGCTCCTGGCCACGGCTGCCATCCCGTATCTTGCCGCCGTGGAGCGTCTCCGGCGGGACCGGTGCGCCCACATCGCGTCCGAATTCAAGAACCAGGCGAAGCATGATCCCTGATTTTTCCCAAGCGCGAATTCGTTCCGCGCGCTGGCCATTGTCGCGTCCCGATCACGATGTTCCAGCACTTGGGACAGGTCTTTCTCTTTCAGCACGGAAGGCCTCCTTCCGGCTGGCATGGGCAGGCCGCAGATGAAATACCCGTAAATTGAGATGGGTGCGAAATAAAAACAGATAAAGGTCAATATTGTATTCGACAAATATAGCTTGATAACGAAATCGTGATCGGCTTATAGAGCCTGCATACCGGAGCCGCGGCACCCTGCTCAGAGCATCCGGATCTGTCTTATCATATCTGTAACGTTTCGGAATCGCAACGTTTTGCCAGAGAGGATCCGCGTCCATGGCTGACCTGAACCTTAGTAATTTCACCAATGTCTTCGATGATGACTTCACCAAGGACAAGTCGCTCAACACCAGCCTGTGGAGCTCGCATTGGGGTAGTCCCGGCCAATACTGGTTCAGCGGCGCCAACGGGCTCCTGATCGCCGGAACCCATGCAACCGGATGGACCCCGGTCGGCATCGAGCAGAACCCCTCGGGTCCATCCGCCGGCGAGGGCTACGGGCTGTTCCAGTTCACCGGCAAGGCTGCCGTGGCCGGCCAGGGTGTGGGCATCTGCTTCGTGATGTGGCGCGCGGACAATGTGTGGCTGGACAAGACCAACCCGGGCCTGCTCACCGAACTCGACATCCTGGAGAGCTGGGACAAGACCACGACCGGCCAGGCCACCGACCATTATTACAACACCGCCACCAATGAGAACGGCCAGGTATTCCATACGGTGCAGACCGATCTCACCCAGTTCCATACCTATTCGATGGATTGGGAAGCCGGTTCGCTGACCTATTACGTCGACGGCAAGGAGCTGTACCAGATCACCGGGGCCACGGTGCCGAAGGATTACGCGCATGGCGGCGTCAACTACACGATGGGCGCCGAGGTCACGAACGAGGCATCCTTCGAGACGACGCCGACCGTCGGCCTCTACATCAAGGACATGTCGTACAGCACCTCCAACAACGGCGTCACCGCCCCTCCTGTCGCACCCGTGGCTCCGGTCGTGCCGGTGCCTCCTGTCGTTCCCCCCGTGGTCACCGCGACCATCACCCTGCCTGGCCTCGGCACCGTTCAGGAAACCAGCGTCGGCGCCGGCGTGACGGTGGTCGAAAAAATTGCCACGACCGGCGTCAAGACCCTCTACGCCGAAGTGCTCACCAAGGCCGGCGCAGTCGAGACCGCCTACCGGGCCGTCACGCTGGATGCCAGCGGGAACGGCATCTTCACCGCCCTGCTCGCCCATAGCGGCGACAGCATCAAGGCGGTCGACAGCCTGACCGCCGCCACCGTCACCAGCACATCAGGGGCTGTGACCATTACCGATCCACCCGTCATCGCGCCGCCCGTCGTGACCCCGGTCATCACCGTGGTCCAGCCCGCCAGCCTCACGGTCGGCGAGGATATCTTCACCGGCAGCGTGACCGGCAGCCCGACCAGCGTCGAGTTGGCCTGGCACACCTCCGGCGTCGAGACCAACGGCGCCGCGGACTTCGTCAAAGCCACGGTGAACGCCGACGGCAGCTTCACGGCGAAACTCGCCGTCGATCATGCAGGCGTCGCCAGCAGCCTGTGGACCGATGTCGACGGCGTCGTCAGCAAAGCCTTCACCGCCACTCCGGCCGCCATATCCGTGCCGCCCGTGGTCATCGTCCCGCCCGTCATCATCCCGGTCTCGCCGAGCTCGATGTTCCTCATCTCGTCGCTGACCGAGGATGGCGGCCGGATGCTGCTCACCGGCGACAAGGAAATCGGCGGCAAGGCGACGATGCGCGAATTCATGGACGGGAAATATGTCGGCGTGGTCCGCGACGCGATGGCGGACGGCGGCTTCAGCATGCATCTGGCGGACGTCACCTCCGGCGCCCATGTGCTGAAGCTGACGCTCGACGGGTCGTCGTCCACGGCTGTCTACGACTTCACCAAGCAGTCCGGCGGCTCGATCGTGCCTGCGGCCTCGGCAAGTTCGGCAGCCAGCCACGCCATCGTCGTCTCGACCACCCATGATCTGCTGGTCCAGGCGGCATGATCATCAGGGCGCGGCCGGAGGCCGGAGCCTCCGCCGCCTCATGATGTTGCAGTGCGAAATGAAACAGGCTGGCATCCTGCGCGTCTCTAATATGCTACAACCCGTGAAGCTGGTTCCTGGCAGCTGATACGGTGCACGATACCGGAGACAGAATGCCCATTGGTTCACGCCTGAGACCAAAGCCTTTTCGAAACGCTCGTTCCGGGCAGCAGCCGGTCGATCCTGGCCGCACCTAGCCTTCCACGGGAGACGATCATCTTGCCGAGCCCGTGGAACGCCCTTGCTGAAGTCCGCTCGCTTCACGCGGCGTTTCCAGCCGCCCTGTTCTCGCGCGCCGGTGGAGGCTCCATGTCCCCGCCGATGACATTCGCCCCCGCACCCGGCGTGCTGGCTCCTGGCCGGCGCGTCTATGCGATCGGAGACATCCACGGCTGCTCCGAACGGCTCAGCCTGATCCATCGCCAGATCGCCCTCGACCTGCGCGACCGCCCGGCCGACGACGTGACGCTGATCCATCTCGGGGATTATATCGATCGAGGCCCGGACACCGCCGGCGTGCTCAGCCTGCTCGCCCGCGAGCCGGATTTTCCGGTCGCGCGCGTCGTCAACCTGATGGGCAACCATGAGGAGATGGCGCTGCAGGCGATCGCTTTCGGGGATCAGAGACAGGCCGAGAACTGGCTCGCCAACGGCGGCACCGCTGCCTTGTCGAGCTGGGGCATTCCGCGGCAGGCACCGCTGCGCGAATGGCCCGAGCTGCTGCCGCGCGAACATCTGCGCTTCATGAGCCGGCTATCGCTACAGTATCGTGTGGATGATTACCTGTTCGCCCATGCCGGCGTTCGTCCGGGCATCCCGCTGGGCCAGCTCAGCCGTCGCGATCTGCTCTGGATACGCGAGCCCTTCCTGTCGTCCAGGGAGGCATTCGGTGCCGTGGTGGTGCATGGCCACACGCCGATGGCCGACCCGGTGCTGCGTCCCAACCGGATCGGCATCGATACGGGCGCTGGCCGCGGCGGCCGCCTCACCTGCGCCGTGCTGGAAGGGAGCAAGGTTGCCTTCTTCGCCGCCTAGACGATAGCCAAGATTGCCTGGCTCCGCTGGCTCGCACGGCGCCGTCGCTTAACTCTGCCCCTGCCGGCAGGAAGCAATGAACGGCCACCAGTAGCTGATCGCCACGCGCTGGATGGTCTCCTCGGCATGCAGTTCGCGGCCGTGGAACAATATCGCCGTCACCAGCACCACCGCGCCAAGTGCCCATCTCCGGAAGCCTGCCGGCGGCTGCCCGGCCAGGGTGACGAATAAAAGCGCACCGCCGACCCCGACCGCACCGCCGACCAGCACATCCGGTACCGTGTGCGCGCCGAGATCCACACGGGTGAAGCCAAACACCAGGGCAAGCAACACCGCGGCCAGCGCCAGCAGCAGCAGGTGCCGTAGCGTCCGCGTGCCGCCAGGGCTGCGTTCGCCCAGCAGGGCCAGCAGCCCGCCATAGACGACCGTAGCGCTGGCGGTATGTCCGCTCGGGCTGTTCACGCCCCAATGCGGCAGCAAGGCATGACAAGCATAGACGATGATCTTCAGCGACAGCACGATGCCGAGCGTCGCCGGCACCGCGACAAGCCAGCCGATTGCACCGCGCCACCAGCCGAGCAGCACAAGCGTCACGGCGATCGCGGCGGCAAGCGGCAGCACCACCGCCTGGTCACCGAAATCGGTCAGGAACTTCATTGGATCGAGGCGGCCGCAATCATGTCACGCGACGTCATGGCGGCGAGACGTCATGGGGCGACACCTCTCAAGGCGGGACACCTCATAGCACCGGCGCCGCTTCGGCGACTTCGGAGACGCATACCGTCACGTCGTTTGGGGCAGGATGGATCTTGAGCGCATGGGGCAGACGCCGGCCGAGAGCGAGGAACGCCACCAGCCCGAACACCAGCCCGCCAAGAGCCGCCTGGCAAACCAGAGCCAGCAGCGGCGCGCTTGGCAGCATCGGCGCCGCCGCCAGCACCGCGACCGCCATCGCCGTCGTTCCTGCCGCCGCCGGCCAGAGCCAGCCAATGAGCCAGAGCGGCGAGCGATGAAGCCGGCGGGTCACCAGCGCCATGTTGATCGGCGCCAGCACAAGTGCGGTGGCGCCCCAGCACAAGGCTGCCTGCGCGGGCGTCTGCGGACGCAGGATCAGCAGCCCGATGATCGGCACGAGCAGAGCGGCCGTGGCGGTCAGCAGGTTCATCCGGGTCCGGCCGATCGAGATCCAAAGGCTGCCGGCGTCGCCATAGCTGTAGGCGAGCAGGGCGGCGCAGGCGGTGATGCGTGTGCCTTGTGCGGCCCCGGCCCATTGCGGCCCCATCAGCCCGGTCACCAGATTGGTGGCGGTGAGGGCCACCCCGGCGGCGATCGGCCAGCCGAGCAAGGCCTGGAATTGCGCGGTCTCGCCGTAGGCCCGGGCAAAAGCGACCGGATCGTCCTGCAAGGCTGACAGCCGCGGCAGGGTGATGCGCAGCGTCGAGCCCGATACGATCGAGAGAACAGAATCGAGCAGCCGGAAACCGACGTTGCACACCGCCACCACGCTGCCGGTGGTGGTCATGCCCAACGCGATGATGAACATCCGGTAGCGCCCGGCCAGCATCACCACCGAAAGCAGTTGCGGTCCCGCCACCGGCCACAGGTCGGCAAGTGCGCGGCGGTCGAGCGACGGCCTGACCGGAGCCGCCCGGGTCACCAGGAACAGCAGGAAAACGACCAGGGTGTTGCCGCTCTGCAGGGCGACCATCGCCCAGGCGCCGCCATGCCCATGGGCCACCAGCAGGCCCAGCATCAGGCCAACCGGCTGGCCGATGAAGACCCGCATGGCCAGCAGGCGGTAGCGTCGGTCGCGCAGCACCAGCCCCGAGCCGACCCCGGAGAAGGCAGACAACGGCAGCAAGGGCGCCAGCGCCAGGGTCAGCGGCGCGATTTGTGGATGCCCCGTCGTCGAACTCAGCACCATGCCGGCCAGCGCGAGGACGACCGCCATCGCCATTCCGGTCAGCACGGTCAGTGTGACGGCGCTGCTGGCATGGCGCGGCTCCAGGCGGCGCCACTGGATCAGCGCATCGGTCATCATCGAGCCGCCGAACAGGTCGAGCAGCAGGAAGGCGGCGAGAGCCACGGCACCGACGCCGGACGCCGCCGGTCCGATGGTGCGGCTGACCACCAGCATCGACAGCAGCGAGAAACCGGCCCCGATGCCGGTCTCGGCCAACACCCAGGATGGCGATGTCGCCGCAGGCAGCAGACGTCTCATCGGACGCACGCGGCCCGCGAGGACGCCGGAAGCTGCGGGACGACGGGCATGACAGTCAGGGCTGGCAAGACGTGGCTCCGGATCATCATCGCGGCAATATCGGCGTGCCTACACGACTGTGCCACTCCGATACATGCTGATTCGTTTTCGACGCCGATAAAGCCTTCATTGTGTGACATCGCTCACCGGCACCCTGAGCCGGATGCTGTGCCGGCGCCCAAAGGCGCGCAGAGCCGGCCTCTCGATGAAATTCAGCAACAGCAGGGACAGACCAAGAGTAAGAAGGAAGGTGGTCACGCCGTAAAGCAGCTTCTCGTTGTCCGGCAGCAGGTGCCGGCTGCGCCATATCTTGGCCTGCACGGTCTCGACGAAGGCAAAGCTCATGTAGAAGGAGTAGGACAATTCCCCGAACAGCTTCGCTCCGGGAATCCAGCCGAACACGGGGGCATCGCCCTGATGGGCGCGCAGCAGCACGCCTGCCAGCAGCATCCACAGCCCGTAGATCACCAGGATTTCCGCCCCGTCGAAAATCAGCGCTCCGGTGCCAATGCATATCGCCGCGGCCACCAGCAGGACCCAGGCCGGCAGCCGGCGCGCCAGCAGCGGCACGAGCGGCACCGTGGCCATGCCGGCGATGAATTCCGGGTAGAAGCGCAGCAGGCCGCCGTC
>CAXTCT010000068.1:0-8509 GCA_964242565.1 uncultured Acetobacteraceae bacterium
CGGTGGTGCCGGGCATCATGCCGGTCTCCAATTTCGCCTCCGCCAAGCGCTTCGCCCAAAGCTGCGGCACCAGCGTGCCCGTGTGGCTGGAGGCGATGTTCGCCGGCACCGAAGCCGACCAGGAGTTGCGGCGCATGGTCGGCGCGGTGGTCGCCGCCGAGCAGGTCCGCCTGCTGCAGGCCAATGGCGTGGACGAGTTCCATTTCTACACGCTGAACCGGCCCGACCTGACCTATGCGATCGCCCATATCCTGGGGGTACGGCCGCAACCGGCCGCGTGAAGGCGGCCTGGCGGCCGCGCGTCAGGCCGGCGGCCTTTCCAGTTGCTGGATCAGCAGCGCCACCAGTCCGGACCAGCCGGTCTGGTGCGAGGCGCCGACGCCGCGGCCATTATTCCCGTCGAAATATTCGTAGAACAGGACAAGATCCTTGAAGTTCGGATCATCCTGCAGCAGCGCGTTGTCGCCATGCACCGGCCGGCGTCCGTCGGCACCCCGGGTGAACAGCGTGACCAGCCGGCGCGACAATTCATCCGCGACCTCGTGCAGGTTCGCCATCTTCCCCGAGCCCGTGGGGCACTCCACCTTGAAGCCGTCGCCATAATAGCGATACATGCGACGCAGGCTCTCGATCAGCAGATAATTGACCGGCATCCAGACCGGGCCGCGCCAGTTCGAGTTGCCGCCGAACAGGCGCGAATGCGATTCCGCGGGCCAATAGCCCAGCTCGAAACACTGCCCGTCCCATTGCAGCCGGTAGGGCTGCTGCTCATGCACCTTGGAGACCGCTCGAACGCCGTGCGGCGAAAGGAACTCGGTCGCGTCGAGCATGTAGCGCAGGATCGCGGTCAGGCGATGGGTGCGCAGCAACGAGATCATGATGGTGTCGCCGGACCCGGGCACGTCCCAGTGCGAAACCAGGCAGGCGAGGTCGGGGCGATGGCCCATGAACCATTCCATCTGCCGCTTGAGTTCCGGCAGCCGGTCGATCTGCTCGCCGAGCGCGGTGGTGATGGCGAAGATCGGGATCAGCCCGACCATCGAGCGCGCGCGCAGCGGCACCATGTTGCCGTCGGGAAAGGTGAGTTTGTCGTAGAAGAACTGGTCCTGCTCGTCCCACAGGCTGATGCCCTCGGCCGACGCGATCAGCAGGAAATGCTCGAAGAATTTCGCCGCCACGTCCTCGTAGGCGCTGTCTCCGAGAGCCAGTTCGATGGCGATCTGAAGCATCGCCAGCGCGTACATCGCCATCCAGGCGGTGCCGTCGGACTGCGACAACTCGCCGCCGGTGGGAAGCGGCGCCGAGCGGTCGAAGATGGCGATATTGTCCAGCCCCAGAAAGCCGCCCTGGAAGACGTTGCGCCCGGAGGCGTCCTTGCGGTTCACCCACCAGGTGAAATTCATCAACATCTTGTTGAAGACGCGCTTGAGAAAGACGGTATCCGCGACACCGTTGATGTCCCGGTCCATCTCGTAGACGCGCCAGGCGGACCAGGCGTGCAAAGGCGGGTTGGCGTCGCCGAACGACCATTCATAGGCCGGCAATGCGGCGTTGGGATGGATGAACCATTCCCGCGTCAGCAGCAGGATCTGCTCCTTGGCGAAATCCGGATCGACGATCGCCAGCACCGGGCATTGCAGGGCGAGATCCCAGGAGGCGAACCAGGGATATTCCCATTTATCCGGCATCGACATGATGTCGGACGCGCGCAGATGCCGCCAGTCGCCGTTGCGCACGGCTCCGCGTCCGGGCGGCGGCTGGGGGCCTTTGGGATCGCCTTCGAGCCAGAGATGCACGTCGTAGTGATAGAACTGCTTGGACCAGATCATTCCGGCCAGCGCCTGCCTCTGCACCAGCCTGCGGTCCGCATCATCGTCGCCGGCCTGCAGGGCGGCATAGAACGCATCCGCCTCGTCGATCCGCGTCTTGAATACGAGGTCGAAATCACCGAAGGCCGGCGATGCCTCGGTGGCCGGACGCAGACGCAGGCGGAGCACATGCTCGGCGCCGGCGGCGACGGTGATGTCATGCAGGGCGGCGCATTTGCTGCCGCGCCGCTCGGGATTGATCGCCCCGGCCTTGCCGTCCACGACGAAAT
This sequence comes from uncultured Acetobacteraceae bacterium, assembly GCA_964242565.1. GTDB lineage: Bacteria > Pseudomonadota > Alphaproteobacteria > Acetobacterales > Acetobacteraceae > Lichenicoccus. The sequence continues at coordinate 2,099 of CAXTCT010000068.1, forward strand.
CATTGATCCCGTCCTTGAAGAAGCCGCCGGCCTGGCCTCCATAGAGCCGGTTGACGTTGGTCTCGTTGTCGCAGAACAGCAGGCTGTCGGAGGTCTCGGCGAGGAAGCGCATCTCGTCCAGGCCCGGATGCACGACGCGCACCTGGCACTTGCCGAGCGCCTCCAGGGCCGGCTTGGTGACGCCGTCGAGCCAGGCCCAGATGTTGCGCGCCCATAGCTGCGACAGCACGACCAGGGAGGCAGCGTCCGGCCCGCGGTTTACGATACGGATCCGTATCAGGATATCGTCGGGCGACGCCTTGGCATATTCGACGAACACGTCGAAATAGCGCTGCCCGGCGAACAGGCCGGTATCGGCCAGCTCATATTCCGGGGCGTCCTGCCCGCGGCGCCCGTTCTCGGCGACCAGCTCCTCGTACGGGTAGGCGCCTTGCGGATATTTATACAGGAACTTCAGGTAGGAATGCGTCGGCGTCGCATCGAGATGGTAATAGAGCTCCTTGACGTCCTCGCCGTGATTGCCTTCCGAGTTGTTCAGGCCGAACAGCCGCTCCTTCAGGATCGGGTCGCGCTTGTTCCATAGCCCCAGCCCGAGGCACCAGCGCAGTTTCTCCTCGCCGAAGCCCGCCAGCGCGTCCTCGCCCCAGCGATAGGCGCGCGAGCGGGCATGATCATGCGGCAGGCTGGTCCATGCCTGGCCGTCCGCGCTGTAATCCTCGCGCACCGTGCCCCACTGCCTGTCGCTCGGGTACGGTCCCCAACGCCGCCAGGCGACACCCTCGCGGGCTTCGCGCAGGCGTTCGCCTTCGCGCGTCTGCATGATCCCGTCGGGCCTGCTCACAGCATGGCGACGGCGGCAAGCCGCGCGCGGGTGCCGCGGTCGGCCTGGCCATTGACGGTTTCGGGTCGCCAGTGGCGCTGGAAGGCACGCAGCACGCTGGCCAGCTTCTCGTCCATGTCGCCATCCTCGTCTATGGCGTAACCGATGCGGCGCAAAGCCCGGCGGGCCGGCGCCAGGCTGGCCCGATCCGTGAACGCATCCGCCCCGCCCAAATCCTCGACGCCCAAATCCTCGACGCCCAGGTCCGCGACGCCCAGGTCCGCGCCGCCGGGCGGCCAGATCCCGATGCCGTCGCGGGCGAAGGCTTCCCAGGGGAAAAGCTCGCCGGGGTCCTGCTTGCGGTCGGGGGCGATGTCGCTATGGCCGAGCACGCGGGAGGCGGGAATCCGGTGGCGCCCGAGGATTTCCAGGCACAGCCCGCGCACCGCCTCGATCTGTATGGGCGGGAAGGGGCGGTAGCCCCATTGGTGGCCGGGATTGACGATCTCGATGCCGATCGAGCTGTCGTTGAGCATCTCGCGGCCACGCCAGACCGAAATCCCGGCATGGGCGGCGCGGCGATGTTCCTCGACGAGCTGGAAGACGCGGCCATCCTCCTCGATCACATAGTGCGACGAGACCTCGGCCTCGGGATCGCGCAGCCGCGCGATGGCCTCGGCACCGCTCCGCATGCCGGTATAATGCAGGATCAGCGTGTCGATCGCGGCATCGGCCGGACGATCGCGCTGGTTCGGGCTCGGCAGGCGGATAAGCGGGATCAGAGGCCACGCTCGCGTTTGATGCGGTCCCAGGCGGCGTTGATCCGCGCCACCTTGTCGCCGGTCTTGGCGATGATCGCTTCGGGCACGCCGCGCGCGGTCATCGAATCGGGATGATTCTCGCGCATCAGCCGGCGCCAGGTCAGCCGGATCTCGTCGTCGGTGGCACCCGGTGCAAGCCCGAGCACGGCATAGGCGTCCGGCTCGTCCGAATTGGGGCGGGCGGCGCCACTGTCGGCCCGGTCCCATGAGGCGGCCGACAGGCCCATCACGCGATGCACGCGGCGCAGGAAGTCGGTTTCCTGGTCGTTCAGCGGACCATCGGCCCGGGCGATGGCGAACAGCGCCACCAGCACGTCTTCCAGCACCAGGCGCTGGTCGGAGAAGGCCTGTGCCAGCTCGGCCACGAACGGCTCGAAATCGTCGGTGCGGCTGCGTGCCTGGTCGAATAATCGCCCGATCTCGCGGGTGGCTTCCGGAGGGATGCGAAAACAGCGCTTGAAGGTGTCGATCTCGCGGCGGTTCACCGGCCCGTCGCATTTTGCGAGCTTGGCCGAAAGCACCACCGCGACGATGGCGAAAAGCTGGTCCTTCTTGCCGAGCACGGCGGCCATCCGTGCCGCCACCCGTGCCGCGGCGCCGCCCGGATCGGCCCGCACCCGCCCGGTCATGTCGCCGCCGACCATGCCGACCCAGCCGCCCGGAGGAGGATCGAGCAACGCGCCCCGGTCCGCGGCATGGCCGAGGGCCGCTCCCAGTGCCGCCCCGATCGGGCCGCCCATCGCGAAGCCGGTCACACCGCCGAAGAGTTTGCCCCAGATCGCCATCCATCCGCCAATATCATGCGCCGCGCGGGTCGGCCAAGGAAACGGCCCTGCTCCCGCCAATCGCCTCGAACCAATCGCCTCACATCGGCAGGTAACGCGGACGCTCGACGCACACGCGCTCCGCAAGTTTCAACAGGGTCCGCGCAGTCTGCGACAGGCCGGCGCCATCGGCCTGCTCGGCAAGGGCGAGAAGCTGATGGGAGAGGGTCAGCGGGCTGACCGGAAGCAGCGAGGTGGTCAGCGGGCTGACCGGAAGAAGGGAGATGTTCGCGGGAGAGATCTGGGTCATGTGCATCGGTTTTTTCCTTGCCTGGACTGGCTGCAGGCCCTGTTGGCCACATCGCGAACATGGCGGAAGGATCTTTCCGAAAGGTTAACAACTGAGATGTGTCGCATTATTTCGTGCAACCTGGAGAAGAAATATCCGCGTAACTCCGCTCTAATTTGAGATAATGTTCATGGCGCGCGCCAGCGCGAAGAGGCGCAGGGCCGAGGCCAGAGGGTGCTGCGGGTCGCGTTCGGCGTCGATGCGTGCAATCAGGGCGGCCAGTGCGACATCCTCCGCGCGGGCGGCCTGCTCGAGGGCCAGCCAGAACTGCCGCTCGAGTGCCACCGAGGTGCGGTGCCCCGAAAGCGACAGGCTGCGTTTCTGCAGCCAGGGCGTTCTAGCCATGCAGCCGCGACAGCGCCCAGTCCGCGGCTTCCGCCACCACCGGGTCGGGATCGGCGGCGAGGCGCCGCGCGCTCTCGATCAGGGCCGGATCGCGCGAGTTGCCGATGGCGATCAGCACGTTGCGCACGAAGCGGTTGCGGCCGACGCGCTTGATCGGCGAGCCGGCGAACAGGGCACGGAACGCGGCGTCGTCCAGCGCGGCCAGGGCGGCGAGGCTGGGCGCGTGCAGGTCGTCGCGCGCGCGCAGCTTGGCTTCGCGGGCGACAGTCGCGAAGCGGTTCCACGGACAGACCGCGAGGCAATCGTCGCAGCCATAGATCCGGTTTCCCATGGCGGCGCGGAACTCGTGCGGGATCGGGCCGGCATGCTCGATGGTCAGATAGGAGATGCAGCGGCGCGCATCGAGCCTGTAGGGCGCGGGAAAGGCCTTGGTGGGGCAGGCATCCAGGCAGGCGGTGCAGCTGCCGCAACTGCCGGCGGGCGGCGTCGACGGCGGCAATTCGAGGGTGGTGTAGATCTCCCCGAGGAACAGCCAGGAGCCGTGGTCGCGCGACACCAGGTTGGTGTGCTTGCCCTGCCAGCCGAGGCCGGCGCGCTCGGCGAGCGGCTTCTCCATCACCGGCGCGGTGTCGACGAACACTTTCACCTGCGGCGCGCCCACGTCGCGCCTTTCTGAGGCCGCGGCCCCCGCCTTCACCATGAACTGGGCGAGGTGCTTGAGCTTGCCCTTGACCACGTCATGATAGTCGCGGTTGCGGGCGTAGACCGAGATGCCGCCGCGATCGGGCCGGTCCTGGATCCGGCGCGGGTCCTCCCCCGGCGCATAGGACAGGCCGAGGGCGACCACGCTGCGCGCCTCGGGCCAGAGTTGGCGGGGATCGGCGCGCTGCTCCTGCCGCTCGGAGAGCCAGCCCATCTCGCCATGGGCGCCGCTGGCGAGGAAATCGACCAGGCGCCGCCGTGCCTCGCCGCCAAGGCTCGCCTCGGTGAAGCCGACCGCGTCGAAGCCCAGCGCCAGCGCGTGGTCGCGTATGCGGTCGCGCAACGAGGTCATGGCGGCGGATCGCCTTGCAACCAGCCTGCGCGCAAGGCCGCCGCGTGGCCGTCCAGGCGCTGCTCGATGATGGCTGCGCGTATGCCGCGCATCAGCGACTGGTAATAGGTCAGGTTATGCCCGGTCAGCAGCATCGGCCCGAGCATCTCCTCGGCCCGGAACAGATGGTGCAGATAGGCCCGGCTGTGCCGCGTGCAGGCGAGGCAGGGGCAGCCTGGCTCGATCGGTCCCGGATCGACGGCATGGCGGGCGTTGCGCAGGTTGAGCGTGCCCATCGCGCTGTAGGCGCGGCCGGTGCGTCCGGCGCGTGTCGGCATGACGCAATCGAACATGTCGATCCCGCGCTGGATGCCGCCGAGCATGTCGTCCGGCGTTCCGACCCCCATCAGATAGCGCGGCTGGGCGGCCGGCAGCAGCTTCGTGGTCGCATCGAGCGTCGCGAACATCAGCGCCTGGCCCTCGCCGACGGCCAGGCCGCCGATCGCATAGCCCTCGAAACCGATCGCCCGCAGCGCCCGCACGCTTTCCGCCCGCAGCTCCGGCTCGGTGCCGCCCTGGACGATGCCGAACTGCGCATAGCCCTCGCGCCGGACGAAGGCGGCGCGGCTGCGTTCGGCCCAGCGCATCGACAGCTCCATCGCACTGCGGACAGTCTCGATGCTTGCCGGCAGCTGGGTGCATTCGTCAAAGCACATGGTGATGGTCGCATCGAGCGCGTGCTGGATCTGTGTCGAGCGTTCCGGGGTCAGCCGGTGGGCGCTGCCGTCGAGGTGGGAACGGAACGTCACCCCATCCTCGTCGAGCTTTCGCAGCGCGCCCAGCGACATCACCTGGAAGCCGCCGGAATCCGTCAGGATCGGCCCCGGCCAGTCCATGAAGCGGTGCAGGCCGCCGAGCGCCTGGACCCGCGCGGCACCGGGCCGCAGCATGAGGTGATAGGTGTTGCCGAGCACGATGCCGGCGCCGGTCGAGCGCACCGCGTCCATGGTCATCGCCTTGACCGTGCCCGCGGTGCCGACAGGCATGAAGCTGGGGGTGGCCACGTCGCCATGCGCGGTGTGCAGGATGCCGGCGCGGGCATCCCGGTCCCGGGCCAGAGCTTCCCAGGAGAAACTCAACGGGCCGAGCGATGCAGCAGGCAGGCGTCGCCGTAGGAGTAGAAGCGGTATTCCATGGCGATCGCATGCGCATAGGCCGCCTTCATCCGCTCGGTGCCGGCGAAGGCGCAGACAAGCATGAACAGGGTCGATCGCGGCAGATGGAAATTGGTCACCAGCATGTCCGCGGTGCCGAAGCGGTGGCCGGGCCGTATGAACAGCCTGGTATCGGCATCATGGGCATGGATGATGCCGTTTTCGTCCACGGCCGTCTCGAGCAGCCGCAGGCTGGTGGTGCCCACCGCGACGATACGGCCGCCCGCGGCGCGCGTCCGGTTGATGGCGGCGGCCGTATCGCCGGTGATGATGCCGCGTTCGGGATGCATGATGTGCGAGGCGACGTCGTCGTTGCGCATCGGCAGGAAGGTGCCGGCGCCGACATGCAGCGTGACGGTGGCCCGGCGCACGCCGCGCGCATCCAGGGCGGCCAGCAGTGCGGGGGTGAAATGCAGCCCCGCCGTGGGAGCCGCGACGGCGCCCGCCCGGGCCGCGAATATGGTCTGGTAGTCGTGGCCGTCGGCTTCGGTCGGACCGGTGGGGCGTGCGATATAGGGCGGTAGCGCCAGCGCGCCGGCGGCCTGGAGGAAGCGGCCGAAAGCGGGTCCGGACGAGGAGAAACTCAGCACCGCGCCGCCGTCGTCGTCGCGCGACAGCACCTCGGCGGTATCGTCGGCCCCCTCGAAACTCAGCGTCTCACCGGCCCGGACACGCCGGGCATTGCGCAGCAGGGCGTGCCAGCTGCCGTCGGGCAGGAGATGGTCGAGCGTCACGCCGATACGCGCCCCGCCGCGTCTTGCGCGGAGCTGTGCCGGGATCACCGCGGTATCGTTGGCGACCAGCATGTCGCCGGGTTGCAGCCGTGCCGGCAGGTCGCGCATGATCCGGTCGGACAGGCCGACGGATCCGATCTCGAGCAGGCGGGCGGAGTCGCGCGGACGCGCCGGCTCGTGGGCGATGCGCGCGTTGGGCAGGACGAAGTCGAAATCCGCCGCCGAAAGTCGGGGTGCTTGCATGGCGCCTCATGTGCCGCTAGGCCGCGACAAAGTCGAGGATCAAGCCGCTTGACGCATGCGAGGCTCAACAATGTGACGCAATGGAGGC
>CAXTCT010000069.1:0-8492 GCA_964242565.1 uncultured Acetobacteraceae bacterium
ATCGCGCCCGAGGCGGCGCTGTTGACGATGGCGCCATCGAAGCCGTCCTGCCGCAGCTTTGCGAGATGCGCGGGCAGCGCCGGGTCGGAGGCCGCCATCACCCGTGTCGGTCCGACCGCGCGGAACCCTTCCAGCATGCGTCCGCCGTCGAGCAGCAGGATGCTGATTTCCACCCCATGCGCTCGCTTGAACTGCTGGGCCATGTGCAGCAGCAGGCTCTGCGCGCCGGCCGGGAAGGCGTCATGCCCGACCAGCAGGATGCGGCCGCCCTTGTCGTGCGAGCGGCCGAAGCCGGTGACCGCGCGCGCGGTGGCGTTGAGGTAGGCGGCGCCGAAATGCAGGTCGGGTTCGAGATAGGCGCCTTCGGCCCATTCGTTCCAGGCGTTGATGCAGACGATCGGGCTGCCATGGAACGGGCGTGCCTGGGCCTGGCGCACCAGCCCCTCCACCCAGTCCTGGTATTTCGCCGGCGTCGAGCCATGCATCACCAGCCCGCCGCCCTGCCGGCGCGCGTCATTGTCCCAGGACGGGCAGGCGGTGCGTATCAGCGGAAAATCGGGTGCGGCGATGGCCAGCGAGCGGCTGACGATCTCGTCATAGTCATAGACCTGGGCGGAGAAATCCGTGTCGAGCAGGTCGAGCCGGTCGTTGATGGTGCGCAGGCCGTCGACCACCTTGTGCGGCGGGAATTCGATGGCGCCGTCGAGCCCGTATTCGCGAGGGTCGTTGTCGGCGAAGGATTGCGCCATGACGAAGATAGGGTTCTCGTCGCAGCGCGCCATGAACATCCGCCGCCAGCGCTCGATGGTCTGCCTCGTGTCCGGGATGAGGGCGGGACGGTAGATCATCAGCAGCGGACGGCCTTCGAGGCGGATGTAGCGCGGGTCGGCGAAGTGGCGGCCATAGCAATCGATCAGGGCGGGTTCGTCGGCCAGCAGGCAGTCCTGGCTGATCAGCACGTCGCTGTCCGAGCCGTCCCAGCGCCGCGTCCAATTCTCGTTGGCCCACATCAGGCAGAACGGCATGTCGAGCGTGCGGTCGGCGAGCAGGGCCTCCAGCGGACCATCGAGCAGGCGGGTGCCGTTGAACCAATAGAAATAGAAGACGAAGCCGCTGATGCCGGCGGCCTTGGCCATCGCCGCCTGGCGCCTCAGCGTGTCGGTGCCTTCGAGCCGGTAATGCCCGAGGTCTCGCGGCGTGCGCGGCTGGTAGTGGCCGGCGAAGCGCGGCAGGCCACGGGCGACATTGGTCCATTCGGTGAAGCCTTCGCCCCACCATTCGTCGTTCTGCTTCACGCTGTGATACTGCGGCAGGTAGTAGGCCAGCACCTGCGCGCGCCGCGCCACCGAATCCGGCAACTTCTGCACCGGCTCGAACAAAGGGCCGGGCTGGGTGTGGCGGCGCATCTCGCGCGGGATGGTGGTCTCCTCGCGCGGCAGCTGGGGGTGGATGCCGGGCTCGCGCTTATGCTCCAGATAATGCAGCAGCGGATTGGCATCGTGCGTGGCGCCGAGGTAGCGCTGCCGGTAGAAGGCCGGATCGAACCCCTCGAACGGACGCCGGGCCTCGCGGAAGCCCTGGACCATGTAATGCTCGAGCGGGTCGAGCCCGGCTGCCGCGACATCGGGATTGGCACGCAGATAGAAGCCCGAGTCGAATTCCGGCATCGCGCTGACCGAGCCGTCGATCCGGTTCAGCAGATAGTGGCGCAGGGCGGTCATGCCCTCGGGGATGCGATAGGTGGCGCGGTACCAGAGCGGGTCGAACCAGGCGACCGGCCGGCAGCCGGCGGCCTCGCCACTGGTGACATAATGCAGCAGCGGATCGATGTCCGCGGCCGCCACGTCGGGATGCTGCGCCCGATACCAGACCGGATCGAAATACAGGTTCGGCTTGCGGCCCTCGCGCCAGCCATAAAGATGGTAATGCGACAGGGCCTCGGCGCCGAGGGAAGCGAGATCGGCGTTGCAGGCCAGGTAATAGGCGGCCTCGAACAGGCCGGATTGTTCCAGCAGACCCAGAGCAGCGGTCGATGCAGCGGTCGATGCAGCGGTCGGCGCATCGATCGGCGGCAAGCTCTCCGATGCGGCGGGATCGTTGATCTGCGGTTGCATGACTTTTTCTGACTGGGATGTCAGGAACCCTAACGTATCAATTTCAACGGGTAAAGTAAGAAGATATATTGACTAATCAGTCGTGCATGAGGCAAAGATACAACCATAACGAGAATAAAGCCATGGGTGTCCATGGCGAGTAGCTGCGCTGCAACGAGGGTGGCGTGACGTCGTGCGCTGCTTCTGGCAGTTTGTCGCGGCAGGTCGTGAGCCTGCCGGCCTGAACATGTCAGAAAATCCCGGATGGACGCGACTCCTCCCTTCATCGAGATCGAGCATCGTCATGTGCTGCTGGCGGATGGCGTGTCACTGGATTGCGGCGCGAAGCTGTCACCGGTCAGCATCGCGCTGTGCAGCTATGGAACGCTGAACGCCGCCCGCGACAATGCCATCCTGGTCTGCCACGCCCTGACCGGAGACCAGTATCTGGCCGAGCCGCACCCGCTGACCGGCAAGCCCGGCTGGTGGGAACGCATGGTCGGGCCCGGCCTGCCGATCGATACCGATCGCTACCACGTGCTGTGCATGAACGTGCTCGGCGGCTGCATGGGATCGACCGGCCCCCGCTCGAAGCATCCCGCCGGCGCCGAGGGCGAGCCCTGGGGCACCGAGTTCCCGCCGATCACCATACGCGACATGGTCAGGGCCCAGCGCCAGGTGATCGCCGAATTGGGCATCGACCGGCTGTTCGCCGTCATCGGCGGCTCCATGGGCGGCATGCAGGTGCTGCAATGGGCCGCAAGCTACCCGGAGCTGGTGTTCGCGGCCGTGCCGATCGCCACCGCCGCCTTCCACTCGGCGCAGAACATCGCCTTCAACGAGGTCAGCCGGCAGGCGATCTTCGCCGATCCGGACTGGCATGGCGGACGCTACTGGATGGACGGGCTGATCCCCGCGCGTGGCCTCGCGGTGGCGCGCATGATGGCCCACATCACCTATCTCTCGGAGGAAGCGCTGACACGCAAGTTCGGCCGCAGGCTGCGCCGCGACCCTTACGACGCCGCCGCCCCGCTGGCCCTGTTCGGCGAGATGTTCGAGGTTGAAAGCTATTTGCGCCACCAGGGCAGCAGCTTCGTGCGCCGCTTCGACGCCAACTCCTACCTCACCATCACGCGGGCGATGGATTATTTCGATATCAGCGCCGACCATGACGGCGATCTCGCCAGCGCCTTCGCCGGGACAGGCACACGCTTCTGCGTGATCTCGTTTTCGTCGGACTGGCTGTTCCCGACCGCGCAATCGCGCGCGGTGGCACGCGCCCTCAACCGGGCGGCGGCGAATGTCAGCTTCGTCGAGATCGAGACCGACAAGGGCCATGACGCCTTCCTGCTCGACGAGCCTGCCCTCGATCGCACCCTGCGCGGTTTTCTCGCCGGAGCGGCCGAGCATGCGGGTATCGGCTAGGCGGCCGGCTGTGTCCCTCCTCTCCATCGGGAGCGCGCCTTCCGGATCCGTGGCTACCGGGGGCGGTCCATGCGCCTAGACCAGAAGCTCATCGCCGAGATGATCGCGCCGCGCTCGCGTGTGCTCGACATCGGCAGCGGCGACGGCTCGCTGATCGAGCATCTGTTCCGCACCCGCGGCTGCGATGCGCGCGGCATCGAGATCGACATGGCCGAGGTCACGCGGTCGGTCGCGCATGGATTGCCGGTGATGCAGGGCGACGCCGACAGCGATCTCGCGCATTATCCCGATGGCGCTTTCGATTACGTGGTGCTGTCGCGCACGTTGCAGGCGGTGGAGCGGCCGCGCGAGGTGTTGCGGCAGATGCTGCGCATCGGCACGCGCGCCATCGTCAGCTTTCCGAATTTCGGCCATTGGCAGTTGCGCTGGCAATTGCTGCTGCGTGGCCGGATGCCGATGACCGATGCCTGGGCGACCGACTGGTACGAGACGCCGAATATCCATCCCTGCACCATCCGGGATTTCTTCGCCTTGTGCGAGCGCGAGGGCTACAGGGTCCAGCGCTGGTTCGCGGTTGACGACAAGGGTGACCGCGCACCGTGGCAGCGCTCGGTGCAGCTTGCCAACCTGTTCGGCGAGCAGGCCCTGTTCCTGCTGCACCGGTCGGATCATGGCAAACGCTGAGTGGTCCGGCGGAGCGGGCACCGCATGCAAGCGGCACGCCTTGCAGAGACGATTCCAAATTAAGCCGATCTGGCTTCTTGAACAACAAGATCGGAGACATTCGAGGCCGCGTTATTTCAACCCAGATCTGTTCAAGCCTTGTTCTACGGACATATCACCTCTCCAGGTCAATGCTTGTCTTTCCGCGAACGCGGCGTGTTAGCGTGGCTCCGTCCGATGGAGTTGGGGTCATTTTGATGAATAATAATCCGCATCTGCTGGCCATTGTCGAGAGCAAGGTTGCCCAGGTGAGAACTCACCTTGAGCATAATAATCCAGGAAAAGCCCAATCTTTATTGGACGAAATCCACATTTATACTGCAGAATTGCAATATAGTATTGGTTCTGGGAATGAGTTGCGCCAGGACCGGTCGGATCCGCGCGGCCGACCGCACCGTCGCCAAGCCTGAACGGCAGCTTCGCGTCCCTGTGTCGCGGGCAGCGATTTGCAAAATTCGCAATTTGCCGATGCGGCTTCGCGAGATGCTGCCAAACACCCGCTTACGGGCAGATCGCGTCTGGTTCATTGTCCGCCGCATTGGTTGCTCACGAGGACTTCATCCGCCCATGATTATTCACGATGTCCGGGTCCACCCGGAAAGCGACCGCCTCTCGCGCGAGGACCAGCTGGCCTGGAAGATCGCGGCCGTCGCGGTCGATCCGGTCGAGGTCGCGGCCGAAGTCACGGAAATGATCATCAACCGGATGATCGACAACGCTTCCGTGGCGATCGCGTCCATCAACCGCCATCCGGTGGTGACGGCCCGCGACCAGGCGCTCGCCCATGCAAGGCCGGCCGGCGCGGTGCTGTTCGGCTGCGGCCCGGACGTGCGGGTGCATGCGGAATGGGCCGCCTGGGCCAACGGCACCGCCGTTCGCGAGCTTGATTATCACGACACCTTCCTGGCCGCGGAATATTCCCATCCCGGCGACAACATCCCGCCGATCCTGGCCGCGGCACAACAGGCCGGCCGTACCGGCGCGGAACTCGTGCGCGGCATCGCCACCGGCTACGAGATCCAGGTCGACCTCGTGCGCGCGATCTGCCTGCACGAGCACAAGATCGACCATGTGGCGCATCTCGGCCCGTCGGTCGCCGCCGGCATCGGCACCCTGCTCGGCCTGCCCGCCGAGATCATCTACCAGGCGGTGCAGCAGGCCCTGCATGTGACCACCGCGACGCGGCAGTCGCGCAAGGGCGAGATCTCGTCGTGGAAGGCGTTCGCGCCGTCCCATGCCGGCAAGCTCGCGATCGAGGCGGTCGACCGGGCGATGCGCGGCGAGGGTGCCCCGTCGCCGATCTACGAGGGCGAGGACAGCGTGATCGCCTGGATGCTGGACGGCAAGAAGGCGCATTACCAGGTGCCGCTGCCCGCGCCGGGAGAGGCCAAGCGCGCCATTCTCGACACCTACACCAAGGAGCATTCCGCCGAGTACCAGAGCCAGGCCCTGATCGATTTATGCTTCAACATGGGCAAGCGGGTGAGCAACTGGGACGACGTGCAGGATATCCTGATCGAGACGTCGCACCACACCCATTATGTCATCGGCACCGGCGCCAACGACCCGCAGAAATTCGACCCCACGGCGTCGCGCGAGACGCTCGACCACTCGATCATGTATATCGTGGCCGTCGCCTTGCAGGATGGCGAGTGGCACCATGTCCGCTCCTACGCGCCGGAGCGGGCCAGCCGCCCCGACACGGTCACGCTGTGGCAGAAGATCCGCACCGTCGAGGAACCGAAATGGACCGAGCGCTACCATTCGGTCGATCCGGCGATCAAGGCGTTCGGCGGCCGCGTGGTCATCACCCTGAAGAACGGCCAGGTGATTGCCGACGAACTCGCGGTGGCCAATGCCCATACCCTCGGTGCGACGCCCTGGGCGCGTGCGGACTATGTACGCAAGTTCAAGATCCTCACCGAGGATCTGCTCGATCCGGCCGAGAGTGCGCGTTTCCTCGACATCGTGCAGCGCCTGCCGAGCCTGACGGCGGCCGAGTTGCCGCAGCTCAATGTCGCCCTGCCGGCTTCAGATCTCACCCGCGGAAAACCCGGCCTGTTCGGCTGAGCCTTCCGACCATCCCGAACAGGAGGCGACGATCATGAGTGAGACCATCTTGAAGCCGAAGAAATCGGTGGCCCTGTCCGGGGTCGCGGCCGGCAACACCGCGCTGTGCACGGTCGGGCGGTCCGGCAACGACCTGCATTATCGCGGCTACGACATCATCGACATCGCGCGGTCCTGCGAATTCGAGGAGATCGCGCATCTGCTGGTGCATGGCAGCCTGCCCAACCGGGCGGAGCTGACCGCCTACAAGCTTCGCCTGCAGCGGCTTCGCGGCGTGCCCGCCGCGGTGCGCGAAGTGCTGGAAGCCTTGCCGGCCGCTTCCCACCCGATGGACGTGATGCGCACCGGCGTGTCGGCGCTGGGCTGCGTGCTGCCGGAAAAGGACGACCATAATCCGGCCGGCGCCGCCGATATCGCGGACCGGCTGATGGCCTCGCTCGGCTCGATGCTGCTGATCTGGTACCATTACTCGCATAACGGCGTCAGCATCGACGTCGAGACCGACGACGACAGCATCGGCGGCCATTTCCTGCATCTGCTGCATGGCAAGCCGGCCCCGGCAAGCTGGGTCAGCGCCATGCACGCCTCGCTGATCCTGTATGCCGAGCATGAGTTCAACGCCTCGACCTTCACCGCGCGCGTCGTCGCCGGAACCGGGTCGGACATGTATTCCGCCATCACCGGGGGCATCGGCGCGTTGCGCGGACCCAAGCATGGCGGCGCCAACGAGGTGGCCCTGGAGATCCAGCAGCGCTACGCGACCCCGGACGCGGCCGAGGCCGACATACGCGCCCGCGTTGCCGCCAAGGAAGTGGTCATCGGCTTCGGCCATCCGGTCTACACGATCTCGGACCCACGCAACGTGGTGATCAAGGAGATCGCGCGCGAGCTGTCCGAGGAGGCGGGTTCCCTCAAGCGCTACGCGGTCGCCGAACGCATCGAGAGCGTCATGGGCGACATCAAGAAGATGTTCCCCAACCTCGACTGGTTTTCCGCCGTCTCCTACGAGCAGATGGGCGTGCCGACGGCGATGTTCACGCCGTTGTTCGTGATCGCGCGAACCGCCGGCTGGTCGGCCCACGTGATGGAACAGCGCGCCGACGGCAAGATCATTCGCCCTTCGGCGAACTATACCGGCCCGGAGAATCTGGTCTTCGTGCCGCTCGACCAGAGGCCCTGAACGATGCCCTATCTTCTCGCATCCGATCTCCAGGACGAAGCCGCCGGCCTGCGCTTCCGGCGTCTGCTCGACCGGGACAGCATCCTGCAGATCCCCGGCACGCATAACGGCATGGCGGCCCTTCAGGCCAGGCAGGCCGGCTTCGAGGCGGCCTATTTGTCCGGGGCCGCGATGACCGCCTCGATGGGGCTGCCGGACGTCGGCATCATCACCGTCGACGAGGTGGCCTTCTTCATCCGCCAGGTGGTGCGCTCCTCGGCCCTGCCGGTGCTGGTCGATGGCGACACCGGCTACGGCGAGGCGCTCAACGTCATGCACATGGTGCGCGTGTTCGAGGATGCGGGCGCCGCCGCGGTGCATCTCGAGGACCAGCTGCTGCCAAAGAAATGCGGCCACCTGAACGACAAGAAGCTGGCCGATCCACGCGACATGGCGGCCAAGGTGGCGGCGGCGGCCAAGGCGCGCCGCCACCTGGTGATCGTGGCGCGTACCGATGCGGCGGCCTCGGAAGGGCTCGAGGGGGCGGTCGCCCGGGCCAGGCTGTATGTGGAAGCCGGCGCGGACGCGATCTTTCCCGAGGCGCTGGTCACGGCGGACATGTTCCGGGCATTCGCCGAGCGCATGCCTGGAGTGAAGCTGCTCGCCAACATGACCGAGTTTGGCCAGACCCCGTTCTTCACCGCGTCGGAGTTCCAGGAGATGGGCTACCGCATGGTGATCTGGCCGGTATCGTCGCTGCGTGTCGCCAACAAGGCCCAGGAGGAACTCTATGCCTCCATTCGCGCCGAGGGCGGCACCCATGCGATGATCGACCGGATGCAGACGCGCAAGGAACTCTATGCCGCGATCGGCTATCACGACTACGAGGCGCTGGATGCCTCGATCGTGCGCACCGTCGTGCCGGAAGGCGTGCCTCAGGTCGGTTGAGCTATTTAGGGGCAGGTCCACATATCGGGGATGGTGAGTGTGTCTGAGCGTGAGGCGATGGAGTTTGACGTCGT
>CAXTCT010000070.1:0-8488 GCA_964242565.1 uncultured Acetobacteraceae bacterium
CGCGGGACGTGACGCTGATCGCCACCGGCGCCGAGATCGCGCTCGCGGTGGCGGCGCGCGACCGGCTGCTGCAGGACGGCATCGCCGTGGCCGTGGTTTCGCTGCCCTGCTGGGAGATGTTCTCCGCGCAGTCGCCGGCCTATCGCGAGGCAATCCTGGGCAGCGCGGTCCGGGTCGGCATCGAGGCGGCTTCCGGCTTCGGCTGGGAGCGCTGGCTCGGGCCCGACGGGGTGTTTGTCGGCATCGATGATTTCGGCGTCTCCGCGCCGGCGGACGAGCTCTACCGGCAATTCGGGCTCACGCCGGAAGCCGTGGCGGGACGCGTCCGCCGCCGGCTTGGCAACCATGACCGCGACGGCAATGGCCTTGAGCCGCAAATTGGGCTTTAACCACACCGAATTCAGCACAACCCCATCCAAGAGGACGAACGCAATGCCAGTCAAGGTTGCCATCAACGGGTTCGGACGCATCGGCCGCCTGGTGCTTCGCGGCATCATCGAGAGCGGGCGCGCCGACGTGGTGCCGGTCGCCATCAACGATCTCGGCAGCGTTTCGGACAACGCCCACCTGCTGCGCTACGACAGCGTGCATGGCCGCTTTCCCGGCGAAGTAAGCGTCGAGGGCGACAGCATCACCATCCTCGCCAACGGTCGCACCTACGGCCCGATCAAGGTGTCGGCCGAGCGCGATCCGTCGCGCGTGCCCTACCAGGGCGTCGATGTCGCGATGGAATGCACCGGATTATTCACCAAGAAGGAAGCGGCCGCGCAACTGATCACCGCCGGGGCACGCAAGGTCCTGGTCTCGGCTCCCGCCGACGGCGTCGACGCCACCATCGTCTACGGCGTCAATCACCACAGCATCACCAGCGAGATGACGGTGATCTCGAACGCGTCCTGCACCACCAACTGCCTGGCGCCGATGGCCCAGGTGCTGGATGGCGCCTACGGCATCGAGCGCGGCTACATGGTCACCATCCACAGCTACACCGGCGACCAGCGCACGGTCGACACGCTGCACAAGGACCTGCACCGGGCCCGCGCCGCCGCCCTGAACATGATCCCGACCAACACCGGGGTGGCCAAGGCGGTGGGGCTGGTGCTGCCGCAGCTCAAGGGGAAGCTGGACGGCACGGCGATCCGCGTGCCGACCGCCAACGTCTCGCTGGTCTCGCTCGACTTCGTGCCCCGCACGACCCCGGGCAGCATCGCCGAGATAAATAACCTGTTCCGCGACGCGGCGGCTTCCGGGCCGCTCAAGGGCATCGTGGTCTACAGCACCGACCCGCTGGTCAGCAGCGACTTCAACCATGTCACCGCATCCTGCTCGTTCGACGCCACGCAGACCACGCTGGTCGATGGCGGCAAGCTGGTGCGCGTCTGCGGCTGGTACGACAATGAGTGGGGCTTCTCCAACCGCATGGCCGATACCGCCGCCGTGTTCGGCGCCCTTTGATGCCGGGGCCCGCGCAAGGAGCCGCTCAGGCCAAGATCGCGTCCTTCCGCACGATCGACGCGCTGGAGTGCGCCGGCAAGCGCGTGCTGCTGCGCGCGGACCTCAACGTGCCGCTGCATGGCGGCGAGATCACCGACCTGACCCGGCTCGAACGGCTCACGCCGACCATTCGCGAGCTTGCCGACAAGGGCGCGCGGGTGATCGTGGTCAGCCATTTCGACCGCCCCAAGGGCAAGCGGGTGCCTGAGATGTCGCTCGCCCCGGTGCGCGCGGCACTGGCCCGCGTGCTCGGCCATCCGGTGCAGTTCGCCGAGGACTGCCTGGGTCCGCGGGCGGAGGCGGCGGTTTCGGCGCTAAAGGACGGGGAGGTGCTGGTGCTGGAGAATACCCGCTACCATGCCGGCGAGGAAGCCAACGATCCCGAGATGGCGCGCGGGCTCGCCGCCCTGGCCGACATCTACGTCAATGACGCGTTCTCGGCCGCCCATCGTGCCCATGCCAGCACCGAGGGGGTGGCGCGTCACCTCCCCGCCCATGCCGGACGGCTGATGCAGGCCGAACTGGACGCGCTGACGCTGGCGCTGGAAAATCCCGAACGTCCGGTCGGGGCCATCGTCGGCGGGGCGAAGATCTCGACCAAGCTCGACCTGATCGGCAACATACTCGGGCGGGTCGACGCGTTGATCATCGGCGGCGCCATGGCCAACACCTTTCTCGCGGCCAAGGGGATCGGGGTCGGACGATCGCTGCAGGAGCCGCAGATGCACGAGATGGCGCGCGCGATCATGGCCCAGGCGGAAGCCGGCGGCTGCGAGATCCTGCTTCCGGTCGATGCCGTCACCGCCACCGAGTTCAAGGCCAATGCCGAGACCCGCATCGTGCCGGTCGAGCAGGTGGCCGAAGGCTCGATGATCCTGGATTGCGGCCCGAAGACCGTGGAGCTGCTGGCCCGGCGCATCGGCGGCCTCAAGACCCTGGTCTGGAACGGTCCGATGGGCGCCTTCGAGACGGCGCCGTTCGATGCGGGGACCACGGCTCTGGCAAGGATCGTGGCCGAGCTGACGGAGGCGGGACAGCTACGTTCCGTGGCGGGCGGCGGCGACACCGTCTCGGCGCTGCGTCATGCCGGCGTGCTTGACCGGCTATCCTATGTCTCGACCGCCGGCGGCGCGTTCCTGGAGTGGCTGGAGGGCAAGACCCTGCCCGGCATCCAGGCCCTGAGCGGACTGGCCAGCGTTCTGCCACGCTGAACCTGCTCCGGAGGATGCCCACAGCATCCTCCGGCCGGCCTTCGCACGGCCTTCCTGCGGATCTGTTTCGCTGGTGCCGTTCAGCCGCGCGCGGCCGCCTCGAAGGCCGCCCACGCGTTGCGGCATAGCAGCAGCCATGCCTCGGGATCGAAATCATGGGCGTTGGTCAGCGAGATCGCGCCGACATAGCCCTTGAGCAAGCGGTCCCCCACCCATTCGACATCTCCGGCCACCTGGCCGTCGCCGGCTTCGGTCACCCACAACAGCTTGTTGACCGTGCCGAAGCGGTTGAGTGCCGCGTGCAGGGCGATGATCTCGTGCGGATCCTGTGTCACCACCCGCTTGTAGACCAGGATCTTTTCGCCATCCTCGAGATCCTCGACGAACTTGCGTTTGAGATAGGACGCCTTGATCTCGTTCTCGCGGATGACTTCTTCCGCGGCGACTTCATGCTGATAGCGGAAAGTATGGGAGGCCATCCCATAGACATGGTCGATGATCCAGTACTCGCCGCCGATGATGCGGACGCCCAGGGAGCCGGGTTCGCCGAACCTGCCGAAATCATCGTCGAGAAACCGGATCAGCCGTCGTGGGTTCTCCAATCCGGCGAACCGCAGCAGCCCGACCGGGTCGCTGCCGTAATGGCGCTGCACCAGCCCGAACTCGCAATTGTCGCCGATATTCTCGAACCGCAACATCAGGTCGGCCGGATCGAGCGCCTCGCCGGGCAAGATGCCGCCTTGCGCGAGCCTCAGGGCCGTGAGCATGAAATCTTGCGAATGCCGGAACATGATCTCGAAGGCCCTGCCGCCGACCCGCCCCGGCGGCAGCCAGAAAGCGAAGTCCGCGCCGTCGCTTTGCCATTTCGGGTCCAATCGGACATCGCCGACGACCCGGCCATTGACCGCGACCTCGACCGCCGGCTTTCCGTGACGGGCCTCGGCAGCGTCGTCCGCCATTTCGGGCGCCACCGGCGTGAGTGTCAGGGTCAGCAGATAGCGCGCCGCCGGTGCCACGATGCCCGCTCGCGCCGTGCTCAGGGTGCCGACGGCGCGGCAGAGGCCCGGTGTGCGCAGGCTCCAGCCGGCCTGCAGCTCCAGCGTGTCATCACCGGGAGCGAATCGCAGAACCGTACGCAGATCATGCGGCGCACCGAGCATCGACAGGCTCCGCGACGTCATGGCGGCCGACGAGGCGCCATTGGCCTCGCCGGCGGCCAGTCCAAGGATGCCGCGGAGCAGCCCGCGCTCGACGTATTGCAGCCCGTCACCGATCAGTCCGCCGGGTTCCGCGAGGCCCAGCGCGATCACCGCGTCACGCAGCAGCATAAGCTGTTCGGGCTGCAGGTCCGCCAGCCTGTCGCCCAGTCGCCTGCCGTCGGGCGCCACCAGCCAGGTGACGTGCCGGCCGTCCCGCTTCAGGGCGAGCAGATGCATGCAGCCCAGGCCGGTATAGGCGAAATCCGGCACCCAGCCGTCCAGGAACCCCTCGATCGGGGTGTTGTCGATATATCTGAGCCGCACGGCCCGCATCGCGTCGACACGCAGGAACCATTGGCCGTCGCATTCCAGGACCGGGGCAGGCAGCAGATGCTTGCAGGCGAACACGGCACACTCCTTCCCGATGGAACCGGCCACGAAACTATCAGGCGACGGCAGACTGGTGTCGATCACCGGCGCGGGCAAGCATGCATCATCCTACCAGCGCGCCCAGATCCGGTCGGAGGCGTCGTAGATGAAGGTCAGCGGCGTCGATGGAGACATTCCGGCAGGGGCGCCCACCACCCTGATCCCGGCGTTCGCCGGTTGAGGCGTGATGGCGAGACGGGCGATGCGGCATTCCGACGTGATGTGGCTTACCTGTCCCTGGAAGGGCTTTGCCGGCAGGTTCCAGGTGAAGGAGGCAAGGACGCCCTGGCAGGCCAGGATCGATCCGTTCGACCTCGCGTCCGAGCGGTCCTGCACGCGCGGCGCGGGGCCGATCGTGGCGATGCTGCTGTCGCTCGGGGCGCGCAGCGTGAGGTTGCCGCCGACCCTGTTGATGTCGCTCGCGCCGTTGACGCTGTTGGCGTCGACCTGGTTATAGCCGCCGCTGTTATCGATCATGTCCGCGGCGCCGTTGACGATGTTCGCGGTGATGCTGTTGGCGACGCTGCGGCGGCCATCGATCCGCACGTAGGGGCCGTTGATCGTGAGGATCGTGTTGTTGTCGATCTTGGCCGCCGCCGTGTCGTGCAGATGGACGAAGACCTCGCCGCCGCTGAAGCCGCGTCCGTTGCCGCCATTGACGTTGTTGTGGTGGATGATGCTGGCGCCGGCCTCGTCGAGGTCGATGCAGGTCCAGGGCGTGGAGTCGCCGCTGGTGTCGGGCCAGCGCCACAACAGGCTGTCGCTCAGCGTGATCGCGACGGCGGCAACCTGGACATCTTGCTTGATCGCGTTGATATGGCTGTTGGTGATCTCGAGCAGCTCGGAGACATAGCGCGGGTTGGCCAGCCCGTCGGTCCAGCTGACCCCGTAATTCCCGGCGATCGCAAACAGGTTGGTCGCCACCACGCCCTGCACGTAGCCGCTCACCAGCAGCCCGATATTGCCGCCCTGGAACTTGCTGTTCGAGATCTTGGTGTCCACGGCATAATGGCCGTCCACGCCCTTGATCACCAGGCCGTTCGAATTCTCGGGGGGAAAGCCCGCGACCGTGTAGACATGGTCGATGACGGCGTTCGCGGTCGATGTCAGCACGATGCCGTTGGCCCAGGAACCGGGATAATGATCGCTCTGCGTATCGACATCGCGCACCGTCACGGCCCCCGGCTGGTCCTGTGTCTGGGTGATCGAGAGGGCCACGTTGCCCGCGCTGGCCGAGCCGGTCCGATCGATCGTGAGGGATGCGACGGCGGCCCCGGATGAGCCCATCAGCGTGATGGCGATCCCGTCGATGCCGGGGGCGAACCGCAAGGTCGTGACATCGGCGCCATCCCCCGTGAGGGCGACATTCTTGCCGGCGGGAACATGGACGGCGATGCTCGCTCCGAGCACGCATCGGCCGCCGGGGATGGTGATCCTGGCCCCGTTGCTCCGCTCCATCGCAGCCGCCACGGCCCGGATGAAGGCAGGCGCGTCATCGGTGGCGCCGTCGCATCGCGCACCGAAATTCCGCACGTCGACCGGACCCAAGGCCTGATCCGCGACCGGACGCGAAGGCGGCGCGGCTTCATCCCGGGCCGAGGCCGGCCACGTCACGCTGATGAGGGCAAGAGCGAGCGGAAACAGTTTCATGCGGGGCCGGCCGTTAACCGATCGTTCAGATCTCCGCGCCATGATGCCGCAATGATCTCGACAAGCACAATCGCCGCCTTCTCCAGCGCCCCCGCCTCCGCCGCGGCCTTCTCGGCCCCGGTGCGCTCGCCGATGACGCTTCCGGGTGCCGGTGCCGCGACCATGCCGCCATCGTCGCCGGCACGATCCCTGCCCGATCCGGCCTCGCGGCGTGGAACTCTGCTCGATATCTCGGCTTGAAGTGTTGCCCGCGTAGCGGTCACTTCCCGTAACGCAGCGTTACAGCGCCCTGATTGGGGTTGAATTTACGGTGAACGGCCTGCAAGCTTTGCTGGCATGTCACGTTTCTCGCGCATCATACCCGAGGGCGAAAATCGAGAACGGGTCTCCTGTCTCGATTGCGGACATGTATTCTACGAAAATCCCAAGATCGTTGTCGGCGCCGTCGTCGTGCATGACCGGCGCATCCTGCTCTGCCGCCGCGCCATAGAGCCGCGTCGAGGCTTCTGGACCTTGCCGGCAGGCTATCTCGAGCTGGACGAAACCCCTGCCGAGGGCGCCGTGCGCGAGACGCTGGAGGAAGCAGGCGCTCAGATCGCCATCGACGGCATCCTCGCGATCTACAGCATCAGCCGCATCGCCCAGGTGCAGATCATCCATCGTGCCCGCTTCGCCCGGCCGGCCGATCCATCCATCCGGGCGGGCGACGAGAGCCTCGAGGTCGGGCTGTTCGCCTGGGACGACATCCCGCGCGACGCCATCGCCTTTCCCACCGTGCATTGGGCGCTCGATGCCTGGCGTCGGATCGGTGACGGACCCTTGCTCGCTCCCGACATCAACCCCAGGGACGACCCCCGCGGCGACGCCACGCCGCCCGCCATGAAGCCCTCCCATCCGTCATGAGAAGGATCCCGATTTGAACCGACGCTTTCTCGACAGGTTGCCGGGCCTGTTGCTTGTCACGGCGCTTCTGCCATTTTCGGCCCCATTTGCGGCTCATGCCTCGTCGCAATCGGCGGCAATGCCACCGGGCAGCATCGCCGCGATCCCACTGGACGAGGCGGTCATGAGCGGCGGCCTGGTGATGCAGGCCCATGCCGAGACCCTGCGTCCCGCGCCCTTGCCCGATCCCGATGTCGATGCGCCGGGACCGGACAGCGAGACCCTCGCCGCACAGGCCAGCCCGAGCCTGGCCCCGGATTTCTTCAACCCCAACGCCCATGCCGTCGGGGACGGCTATGCGCCCGGTTCGGCGATCGAGACCGACCATAACAACCGCCACTCGACCGGCGGCGGCATGAGCCTGTCCATCCCCATGCAATAGCCCAGGCCTACTCCGGCGCGGTGGGACCGGCGGCGCGCGTGAGCCGGAGATCCTCGCCGACCAGTCCGCGCGCATAATCCGCCGCCAGGAACGGGCGCAGGTCCTCGGCCTTCTCGCCGACGCCGACGGCATGAACCGGCAGCCCGAACGCCTCGGCCAGCGCCACCACGATGCCGCCGCGCGCGCTGCCATCGAGCTTGGTCACGATCAGGCCGGTGACGTTGACCATCTCCTTGAACACGCGCACCTGCTCGATGGCGTTCTGTCCGGTGGTGGCGTCCAGCACCAGCAGCACGGAATGCGGCGCGGCCTCGTCGAACTTGCGCAGCACCCGGATGATCTTGGCGAGCTCTTCCATCAGCACGCTCTTGTTGTGCAGCCGGCCGGCGGTATCGATCAGCAGCAGGTCGGCCGCCTGCTCGCGGGCGCGGGCGAAGGCTTCGTAGGCGAGGCCGGCGGCATCGCTGTTCGGCGGCCCGAAGATCACCGGCGCGCCGACCCGCTCACCCCAGATCTGCAGCTGCTCGACGGCGGCGGCGCGGAAGGTGTCGCCGGCGACCAGCACGGGGCGCAGTCCCTCGCGGCGGTACTGCAGCGCCATCTTGCCGATCGTCGTCGTCTTGCCGGTGCCGTTGACGCCGACCACCAGCACGACATGCGGCTTCAGCGACGGATCGGGCACGAAGGGAATGGCCACCGGCGCCAGCACGCGGGCGACCTCGGCCGAAAGGGCGTCGCGTATCTCCTCGTCGGTCACCTCGTTGCCGAAGCGCGTGCGGCGGAACTCGTCGATCACCCGGCCGGCCACCGCGGGGCCGAGATCGGCGCCGATCAGAACCTCCTCCAGCTCCCCCAGGGCATTCTCGTCGAGACGCCGCCGGGTGAACACCGCGCTGATGTTGCCGCCCAGCTTCTGCGTGCTGCGGGAAAGCCCCTCCTTGAGGCGGCTGAAGAAACCAAGCGCCATCAGACCCTCTCCGCCAGCAGCCCGGCCCGGTCCGACCCACGCACGATCGCCGCGACCACCTGGCCCGCTTCCCCAAGCCTGCCCGCTTCGCCGCGCACCGCACCCTGCCCCCGCACCGGGGCGAAATGCTGCGAATGCCCATGGGTGGCAGTTTCCAGCAGCACGCTGATCTGCTGGCCGACCAGCCCGGCATGGAACCGGTCCGACGCCGCCT
>CAXTCT010000071.1:0-1215 GCA_964242565.1 uncultured Acetobacteraceae bacterium
CCACCATCGTCGTGGCGCACCGGCTCTCGACCGTGCGTTCGGCCGATCTCGTGGTCGCCCTCAACGAGGGCCGGGCCGCGGAATGCGGCACGCATGCCGAGCTGCTCGAGCTGGATGGACTATATGCGCGCCTCGTGCGCACCCAGGCGCTGCAGCTGTGAGGCGCCGTTCGGGGCGCGCCAAGGCTCGCCACCCGCGTGACCGCGGTGAGGGTGATGCCATGAGCATCCCGAGATCGCCTCGGCGGTTTCGGCGGCTGGCATTCCCGCCGGCGTTGCCCTCCGCGCCACCCCGGCGCATCCTCGCGCGGTCCTCGGGAGCGAGCCTATGAGCCAAGCGACACCCGTTTCCTTCATCGGCGTCGATGTCGGCAGCACCAGCGCGCGCGCCGGCGTGTTCACGCGCGAGGGTAGGGCGCTTGGCCGCCATGTGGCGCCGATCCAGAGCTGGCGGCCGCAGCCGGGTCATGTGGAGCAATCCAGTGCCGACATCTGGCGCGCGGTCTGCGAATGCGTGCGAACGGCGGTGGCCCGGAGCCGCGTCATGGCGGGTGGCGTGCGCATCGGCGGCATCGGCTTCGACGCGACCTGCTCGCTGGTCGCGGTCGATGCCCGCGGCGGGCCGGTCAGCGTGAGTGCTGGCGGCGCCGACGCACAGAATGTCATCGTCTGGATGGACCATCGCGCCGAGGCCCAGGCCCGGCGCATCAATGCCGGCGAGCATGATGTGCTGCGCTATGTCGGCGGCCGCGTCTCGCTGGAGATGCAGACCCCCAAGCTGTTGTGGCTGCGCGAGCACCTGCCGGAAAGCTGGAAGCGCACGGCGCTGTTCCTCGACCTGCCGGATTTCCTGACCTGGCGCGCCACCGGGTCCGAGGCCCGCTCGCTCTGCTCCACCGTCTGCAAATGGACCTATCTCGGCCATGAGCAAAGCTGGGACGAAGGCTATTTCCGCGCCATCGGGCTGGGGGAGCTGGCGGACGAAGGGTTTGGACGCATCGGCCGCGCGGTGTTGCCGATTGGAAACCCGCTGCCAGGCGGCCTAGATGCGCGCGCCGCCGCCGAATTCGGGCTCGAGCCCGGCATCGCGGTTGGCACCTCGGTGATCGACGCCCACGCCGGCGGCATCGGCACCATCGGCGTCGTGCTGGAAGAGGCCCGCCTGGAAAAAATCCCCCTGGAAAAAATCCCCCTGGAAAACGCCGGGTCCGGCTTC
>CAXTCT010000071.1:1315-8450 GCA_964242565.1 uncultured Acetobacteraceae bacterium
CCTGGAAAAAATCCCCCTGGAAAAAATCCCCCTGGAAAACGCCGGGTCCGGCTTCGACCGTCGGCTCGCCCTGGTCGGCGGCACATCGAGCTGCCACATGACGGTCTCCGCCGAGCCGCGCTTCGTGCCCGGCATCTGGGGACCCTATTTCTCCGCCATGGTTCCCGGGCTGTGGCTCAACGAGGCCGGGCAATCCGCCGTCGGCAGCCTGGTCGACCATGTCGTTCAGACCCATGCCGCCTATCCGGAACTGGCCCGCGAGGACGGCTCGATCTTCGAGACGCTGAATGCGCGGCTGGCACACCTCGCCGACGCCGCGGGCGTCGCTCATCCGTCGATGCTGACAGCCGGGCTGCATGTCGATCCGGATTTCCATGGCAACCGCTCGCCCCGCGCGGACCCCAGCCTGCGCGGCGCGATCTCGGGGCTGAGCCTTTCGGCCGGCCCCGACGATCTGGCCCGGCTCTATCTCGCGACCCTGCAGGGCCTGGCCTACGGCACCCGGCACATCATCGAGACATTGAACCAGGCAGGCTACCGCATCGACACCATCCTGGCCTCCGGCGGCTTCACCAGGAACCCGGTATTCCTGCGCGAGCATGCCAACGCGACCGGGTGCCGCATCGTGCTACCCGAGGAGCCGGAGGCGGTGCTGCTGGGAGCCGCGATCCTCGGCGCGGTCGCGGGCGGCGCCTACGGCAGCGTCCAGGAAGGCATGGCGGCGATGACCAGGGCCGGACGCATCATCGAGCCCGATCCCGCGTCACGCGCGTTCCACGACCGCAAGCACGCGGTGTTCCTGCGCATGACGGGAGATCAGCTCGCCTATCGCGGGTTGATGGAAGCCTGAACGGCTCAATCCGCGGAGGATGCCAGGATGGCGTGTTCCTGCTGGTGCAGGACCTCAAGCCGCGCCTGGATGCTGGCGGCGCGCGCGAGCTGGTCGGTGGTCAGCACGTTGCGTACTGCCAGCGCCGTCTGCAGCCGGCTCACGTCGAGTTGCTGGCGGATGCTTTCCTGCTGCTGCTCCAGCGGCAGCAACTGGGCTTCGGTGACACTGCCCGGTGCGAACAGGGTCTTGGTCATCTGCTGCCTCAGGGCGGCCGCCTGGGCCATCTGCGGCGCATTCTGCGCGTGGGCCGCCATCATGATCTGATGGATCTGCTGCCTCTGGGCGCTGGTCAGCTGCACGGCATGCAGGATGCTGTCGAGGCTGCCTCCCTCGCCGCCTGGATGGCCGGAGCCGGGGCGGGCGATGGCGGCGGTGCCGGCCGCCAGCCCGGCCGCGACAGAAAGCGCGAGAACAGCTTGTTTCAACGACATGGGATCCCCCGTATCCGGTTGCGACGATGTCGAGGATGATCCCCGGCTGTAACACCAGTCCGTCCGGGCCGGAACGGAATGTAACGCGGCGCCGGAATTCCCGGTGGTTGCCGCCTTGCGCAGTTCGTGCCAGAAACTGACCGAACGGGTCGGTCAGTCGCCTCGCCGGCGCCGTGCCCTCAGGTGCGGGCTGGAGGCAAGGAATGGCTGAGAACGGGGCTTCCGACGAGAAGGGCGCCGACGACAAGGGCGGGTCCGGCGATTCCGGCGAGAATGGCGGCGAGACGAAGCAGGAGCAGGCGCGCGATGCCTCGCGTGAGAAAGCCAAGCCCTGGGTCAAGCTCGGCCTGATCGTCTTCGTGGTTATCATCCTGGTCGGCGGCTTCTTCTACTGGTGGACCACGCGCTTCGAGGAAAGCACGGACGACGCCTTCACCGAGGGGCGACTGATCACCGTCTCCCCGCATGTCGCCGGCTACGTGATCGAGCTCGACGTCAACGACAACGAGTTCGTCCACCAGGGCCAGATCCTGATGCGCATCGATCCGCGCGACTACCAGGCGACGCGGGACAGCGCCCGGGCGGCACTCGACCAGGCCAAGGGCCAGCTCGAAGGGGCCAAATTCAATGTCGATGTGGCCAAGCAGCAATTCCCGGGCGAGCTCAAGCAGGCGCAGGGCCAGCTGCTGATCGCCGAAGGGCAGGCCTACCAGGCGCAGACCGAATATAATCGCCAGCACGGCATCACCCGCGCCGCGACCACGCAGCAGGCCATCGACCAGTCCACCGCGCAGTTCAAGCAGGCCCAGGGCCAGTTGCTGGAGGCCCAGGGCCGGGTCCAGCAGGCCACGCCGGTGCAGCCGAACGTCCAGAACATAGGCACCCGCGTCACGCAACAGACGGCCTCGCTGGCGCAGTCCCAGGCGCAGGTGGCGACCGCCGAGCTCAATCTCGGCTGGACCGTGATCCGGGCGCCGCACGATGGCTGGATCTCCCAGCGCAACGTCGAGCGCGGCAACTATGTGCAGTCCGGCCAGTCGCTCTTCTCGATCGTCGAGCCGGAGGTCTGGATCGTCGGCAACTTCAAGGAAACCCAGCTCACCAGGATGCGCCCGGGCCAGCCGGTGAAGATCTCCGTCGATGCCTATCCGGCCATGAAGCTGTCCGGCCATGTCGACAGCATCCAGAAGGGGTCCGGCGCGCAGTTCAGCGCCTTCCCGCCGGAGAACGCGACCGGCAACTTCGTCAAGATCGTGCAGCGCGTCCCGGTCAAGATCGTCATCGACGACGGCCTGGACCCGAACCTGCCGCTGCCGCTGGGCCTCTCGGTCGAGCCGACCGTCACCGTCAAATGAACAAGGAGGCCGGACGGTGAGCGGGAACAAGAACGAGCAGGCCTGGAAGCCGAAGCATAACCCCTGGCTGATCGCCGTGGTGGTCACCGTCGCGGCCTTCATGGAGGTGCTCGACACCACCATCGTCAACGTCTCGCTGCCGCATATCGCGGGCGATCTTTCGACCTCATACGACGACGCCACCTGGGCGCTGACCTCGTATCTCGCGGCCAACGGCGTCGTGCTGACTATCTCCGGCTGGCTCGGCAGGGTGCTCGGACGCAAGCGGTATTTCATGATCTGCATCGGCATGTTCACGGTGTGCTCGTTCCTGTGCGGCATCTCGAACAGCCTGCCGGAGCTGATCGTGTTCCGCCTGCTGCAGGGCTTCTTCGGCGGCGGCCTGCAGCCGAACCAGCAATCGATCATCCTGGACACCTTCCCGCCGAACAAGCGGTCCGGCGCCTTTGCCATCACGGCGGTCGCGACCATCGTCGCACCGGTGCTCGGGCCGACCCTGGGCGGCTACATCACCGATAATTTCTCCTGGCGCTGGGTGTTCTTCATCAACGTGCCGGTCGGGATCGGCGGACTGCTCGCGGTTGCCGCCCTGGTCGACGATCCGCCCTGGGCCCGCAAACGTGCCGCCTCGATCGACCTCGTCGGGCTGTCGCTGATCACGCTCGGGCTGGGCTGCCTGCAGGTCATGATGGATCGCGGCGAGGACGAGGATTGGTTCGGCTCGTCCTTCATCCGCATCCTGGCGCTGCTCGCGGTCACCGGCATCCTCGGCGCCATCGGCTGGCTGCTGACCACCAAGCGCCCGGTGGTCGATCTGCGCGTGTTCGCCGACCGGAATTTTGCGATCGGCTCCATGCTGATCGGCGCGGTCGGCTTCTCGCTTTACTCCTCGGCGGTGCTGGTGCCGCAATACGCCCAGCAGGTGATCGGCTATACCGCGATGCTGGCGGGGCTGGTGCTGTCTCCCGGGGGTATCGGGCTCATAATCCTGATCCCCTTCGTCGGTTTCGCGATGAAGCGGGTGCAGCCGCGCTACATCATCGCGCTCGGCTTCTTCCTGCTAAGTGTCGCCTTGTTCGTGTCGGGCCATCTGGTGCTGGACATCAATTTTCGCACCCTGGTCGAATACCGCGCCTCCCAGGCCGCCGCACTCGCCTTCCTGTTCGTGCCGATCAGCGTCGTGACCTATCAGACCCTGCCCAAGGAGCTGAACGGAGACGCCTCCGCCCTGTTCGCCATGATGCGCAACGTGTTCGGCTCGATCGGCATCTCCTGCGCGACCGCTATGGTGACCACGCGCACCCAGGTACGCGAGGCGCACATGGTCCATTTGATGACGCCGTTCCGCCAGCCCTTCATCGACTACACCGCCCATACGCGCGCCCTGCTGCAGCGGCTCGGGCGGCCGCCGGGGGCGGTCACGGCCGGGGCCAACCACCAGATCTACCAGGAATATGTCCAGCAGGCCTCCGTGCTGGCCTATAACGACGCTTTCATGTTGTTCTCTCTGATCGCCCTGGCGATGGTGCCGCTATGCTGGCTGCTGAAAGGCCGCAAGGCTGGCGGTCCGGGCGCCGGCCAGGGTGCGCCTGGCCACTGAGCGGTCAGTCGCCGGCGGATGCGGACGCCATCGTGACGCGACGCGGCCAGGCCATCCGGCGGAACGGGCACTCGATCACGACATAGGTCACGTGCGCCAGCGCCAGGGTCGTCGAGAGGTAGAAGACGATGAATAACGGGATGGCCACCGGGTGCGGCACATAGCCTGAGAGCCAGGTCTCGATGCCCATCATCCGGGGCAGCAGAAGACCGAACAGCATGTAGATCGAGAAGGAGATCTCTCCCATCCAGAAGCACCAGCGCGCATGCAGCAGGCGCGCGACGACCCCCGCATCGAAAAAGAACAGGACGACCAGGCCTCCGGTCAGAACCGGCACCAGCCGCAGGTCGTCGAACGCGACGGCGCCGAACAGTCCGGCGACCACGAGCATCTCGCCGATGCTCGCCCAGCGCGCCGGACATTCGGGCCACCGGACCACGAGCGTCGCGAGGACCACGCCCGGCCAGAAACTGCTCATGCCCCGCGCCAGGCCGTGCCATCCGACCGGCCACCCGAGGCAGAAGCCCTGGACCCACCAGGACGTCGCCAGCAGCAGGATTGCCAGGACCGCCAGGACGATGCCCGGCAGCCGGCGCAGCATGACGATGACCAGCGGAAAGCAGGCATAGCAGGCCAGTTCGATCCCGACAGACCAGGTGACCGGGTTCCAGGCCGGCACGGGAGTGGATCTGTAGCCTTCGAGCATCAGGATGAACAAAGGCAGCAGGCGGGGATCCGCCCAGGAGCCGACCGGCATGATCGTCCAGGAAAGCGTGGCCAGCACGATCAGGATCGCGATGTTGAGCGGGTAGAGCCGCAGGATGCGCCTGAGAAAGAAGCTGGGCGTCCCCGCCAGGCGCAGATCCCGATAAACCAGTCCCAGGATGAAGCCGCTGAGCACGAAGAACACATCCACGCCCATATAGCCGTCACGCAGCATCCGCCAGGAGGGACCACTCCAATGGGCGGCGAAGGCAGGCGTCAGATGGGAGAAGATGACCCAGATCGCGGCAAAGCCACGAAGCGAGGCCAGGGGCTGATTCTCGATGCGTGCCTGGCGTCGTATGGTCATTGGCAAAGGGTAAGAAGATTTCCCCCTGCCAGTCCAGATGCGCGGGCGGGCGAGCTTCGATCGCGTCATCCCATGCCGCGCGATCGCACCTTCCGCCAGGATCCCGGCGGAAGGCGGTGGGTGCCTACGTCGTCTGGAGGGGAAGGGCGTGCAGCGAACCGAGATGGCGTTTGACGATCAACACGGTCTCCGCGGCAAAGGCCCGTAGCGCGGGATTATGTCCCGATTGCGCCTCGGCCGCGAACGCGGCGCCGTCCGCGTCATGGATCGCATCCATCTCCCTGATGAAGGCATTGTCGAACGCCTTGCCGGACAGGCTGCGAAGTCGATCCAGGCGCTTCTGAAAATCGGCATTCAGCGTCGAGCCCAGCTCGATACCGACCGATGCGGCAATGGAACGCAGCTTGGCGCCGACAAGCTGATGATCGTGGACCTCGGTGAACCCGATATCGACGATGTCCTGCCGCGCCGCCTTCTGCGATGCCAGCCTGCCAGCCTCCACCTCGTACATTCCTCCCTGGGACACCTTGGCGACGAATGCCCGGTCCGCCGCCGATAACTCCGCGTCCGCGGCCGAGGCCGGCGTCGTGGCGAGGCCAGCCGCAAGGGCCGGCAGGGCGAGAACCGCGCAGCCACAGAAACACAGGACGGATCGACGTTGCATGGGACAAACCTTTGAGGATGCAGGCATTACGTTGTGGCCGACGGCTTTTGTCAATTGGCGGCGGAGGGGCTGACGCCGTCAGCGCTTGAGCATCGGCCCGAGCGGCTGGCCGCCGAACAGATGCACATGGAAATGCGGCACTTCCTGGCCGCCATGATCGCCGATGTTGCTCAGGATGCGGTAGCCCGGCGCATCGAGCTCGAGCTGTGCCGCGACCCGATCGACGGCGCGAAAGAAGCCCGCGACCTCCTCGCCGGAAGCGCGCCGGGTGAAGTCGGCGAACGAGACATAGGCGCCGCGCGGTATCACCAGCACATGCACCGGGGCTTGGGGGTTGATGTCGTTGAACGCCAGCACATGCTCGTCCTCGAACACGATGGTGGCGGGGATCTCGCCGCGCAGGATGCGCGCGAAGATGTTGTGGGCGTCGTAGGGTCCCAGTCCGGCGACGGTCATGCGGCTATCTCCCTGTCTTGTGGCCCGGCTCGACCAGATGCCGGGTGGCGCGCGATGCCTTTTCGGCGATGCCGCTGACGCCCTCGCGCCGTTGCAGCTCCGTCCAGACTTCCTCCGGATGCAGCCCCGCATCCACCCACATCACGATCAGATGGTAGAGCATGTCGGCGCTTTCGCCGATCAGCTTGTCGCTGTTGCCGGCCACCGCCTCGATCAGGCATTCGACCGCTTCCTCGCCGAATTTCTGCGCCACCTTGAGCCGGCCGCGCGAAAGCAGCCGCGCCGAATGGCTGTGGTTGGGATCGGCGTCGCGTCGCGCGACGACGGTCGCGAACAGCCGGTCGAGCACGGCGGCACTGGCGCCTGCCTGCATCTCGGGCGAGACTTCCCGGGAGGAGCCTTCCTGCTTGGTGCGTCCCTTGCGGCCGCCGGCCAGTTTCGCGACCGCCTTTCGCGTGGCCGCCTTGCGTTTCGGACGGCTTGGTCCGGCCGGCTTGCTCATGGGTGGAAATTCCCCGAAGGCGGGTTCATGCGCACCGGAAAACCGGCCGCGGCGAGGGAGAGCTTGACCGCCTCGACGGTGAACTGGCCGAAATGGAACACGCTCGCGGCCAGCAGCCCGGAGGCCCCGGCCTGCGCGCCCTGGGCGAAATGGGCGAGCGTGC
>CAXTCT010000072.1:0-8445 GCA_964242565.1 uncultured Acetobacteraceae bacterium
TTGGACGCCGATTACCCCTCTCAGGGGGTCAGTTTTCCACGCCTATTCACAGCAGCCTTCATTCGCTCCCCGGGCACGGTCCAGACCTTCTCCTCCAAGTCGATCTCAGACCAGGTCGCGCCACGGACTTCGGATGACCGGGCCGCGGTCAGGGTGACGAACCGGACGGCCAGCGCGGCAGTGCCCTTACCTTCGGCAAGCTTCGCCACGACGGCCGCGATCTGCTTGTAGGGCAGGGTGGAGTGATGGACGACCTTTGCCACCTTTGATCGGCGCGGCAGCATGTGAGCGATGTGCCCGCGCCAGCGGGCAAGGTTGTCTCCGCTCCGCCAGCCCTTTGCCGCGGCAAAGTCCAGCACGAGCTCGATCCGGCCCCGCAGTCTGGTCGCGGTCTCCGGAATCGTCGTCCAGACAGGCTCCAGCACCTTCATGACATCGGCAGTCTGGACCCGCGCCACCGCCTTGCTTCCCAACATCGGGAAGACATGCTGCGTCAGGGTGGCGGTCCACTGGTCGGCGTGCTTCGGGTTCCGCCAGCCGGCACGGTGCGCAGCGATGTAGGTCTCCGCAGCCGTCTGGAACGTCATCAGGAGCTCACGATGCCGTGCTGGAGGCTGGGCCACCTTGTCCGCCGCGCATTTCGTGGTCGGCCAGAAGGTCGATGTCAACGTGACCATCCTCAACCCTTTAGTCGCGGCGTCTCGCGCCCGGCGTTCGTCGAGCGGGTCACGCTTGTCCAGCACGACCAGGCGCGCGGCATCCGCTGCCTTACGGGCCTTCAGGAGGCTGACATCCGGTGACGGCCCGAGGCCCATCAGCCGCTCCTTGCCAGTAGCCGGGCTCTTGTAGCGGAAGATCCAGGACCGGCCGCCCGATTGCACGCGGAGCCAAAGGCCGCCGCCATCGGCATGCATTCCGGGCTTGGCATGCGTGACTTGGCGAGCGTTCAGGCGGTGGCGGGTGCGGACCATGCTACCCTCCTAGCATACGTTCGAGTATACGTTCAAAACTGCGCTTTCGGGGCATGGTGGGACACGCCGAGGGATGAACGCGTCGAGAACACGCTGAGAATACTGCGCTTTCTGGAACAGTGAGGGACGCCCGGGAACGATAGTTGTGCAGACACCTTCTCCGCCAGCCCTCTTCGAGACTAAGCAGGTCTGACGCGGATGGATCCGCAAAACAGGTTTAACCTTTTGTAGAGTTTTCCAGTGGCTAGATGGCCGGATGGTCTTCTCCGTCCCTCCGTCCCCGGATCATTATCCTCCCGACCCGGTCCAGGCCGGACCGGCGCAACAGGACCGCCGGCGGCGCGGCCGGTTGTCCGCGGATGCGAGGTTGATACCGCTTCTGCGCGGAACCGACGGCAGCCGTGATCCCGCCGATCTGGAGCATCCTCCTGTAGGGGAGCCGGTCACGGACAAGGGCAATTTTGCCCGCTGCCTGTTCTTCACCGTGCTGCTGGCCGTCCCGTTATGGGGCATCATCGGCGCGATCTGCTACTGGATGAACCATTGACGGTGCCGCGGATCATCGCGTGCTGGATTTCATTGGGAGATCCTTAACCACCTCGGTCGCATGATCGGCTCCTCGTTCGGCCGAAATGCCAAAGGGAGGAACGCGATGTTGGAGGCCGTCGATCATGTCCAGGCGAGCCGGGCGACAGCCAGGCGCATGCGTCTTGCGTCGGACCACGCCCACGGGGCGGACGCCGTCGTCGGCACAGGCATCATGCCGGATCTGGATGCCTTGCAGGAGTTGCCTTCCTTCAGGACGGAGCCCGCGGGCAACGCCCGGTTGCGGATCGGATTGATCGACGGCTATCGCCTCAGCCGGGAATGTCTGGTTGGCGCTTTTGCTGAATTGCAAACGGGTTTCGCAGTCGCCGGGTTTTCCACCTTGCAGGATTGCCTCGTGGCGGATGGGCAGAATTTCGATCTGATCCTCTACCACAACCACACTTCCGGAACCACCGGGATGACGGAGGTGTCGACCATCCGGCGGATGTTTCCGGCTGCACTGGTCGTCATTCTTTCAGATGCCGAGGATGCCGAACAACCGCATGTGATCTCCAATGCGGTGAAACATGGCGCGCGCGGCTTCATACCGACCCAGACCATGGGCGTCCCGATGATCATTGCCGCGATCCGGCTCGTCTGCGCGGGAGGCACCTATGCACCGCTCGAGCTGCTGCTTTCCCCGCGTCCTCCGGCCGCCCGGCAAGGCGCAGTGACGAAGTTCCAAAGCCCACTGACTTCCCGCGAACTCATGGTGCTGGGCCATGTGCACCAGGGCAAGGCAAACAAGATGATCGCGTATGAACTCGGCATGAAGGAAAGCACCGTCAAGGTCCATGTCCGGCACATCATGCGCAAGACAGGCGCCAGCAACCGCGTCCAGGCCGCCTATGCGGCGCGAAATCTCTGGGACGTGCTGCCGGCCTAGACACGGCCATGTGCGCTTCGTGATCCTCCCATGTTCTTCAACTGTTCGGTTTCGTGGCGTTGAGGTGTTTCATGCAGTCGGGTGCAGCGGGCTTGAGGCCTTATCTTGTGGCGGCCTGCCATGGGTTCCTTTCCAGCTTGACGGGCAGGATGCTCGGCAACCGGACCGGACCCCGCGAGTTCGGGCGCGTGATCATCGTCGCCGCCTGCAGCCGCAAGGACGGCATCGCCAGCGGCGCCAGGCTCCAGTTCGAGGTACTGCGGCAACTGGGTGTCGATGTCGAGTTGCTCGATGCGACCCGGGCGCTGCGCAACCCGCTGTTCCGGATCAAGCACCGTCCAGGCACGGCCTACATCTTCCATTGTGGAGGCCCGCAGACGGCCAGCCTGATCTCAAGCGTGCTGCCGCATGCCGCCCACGCCTACCGGATCGCCTACTGGGCCTGGGAATTGCCGGATCCGCCGCCGGACTGGGCGGGATGCGACCACAACATCTCCGAGATCTGGACTCCCAGCCTGTTCTCGCACACCAGTCTGCTCAAGCTGAGCCAGCGACCGATCGCCGTCGTGCCGCATCATCTTTCGCCCAGGCAGGCGCGGGTCAGGGATACGACGCGACCCTTCACGGTTCTGGCCATGGCCGACAGCCGTTCCAGCCTGTCCCGGAAGAACCCGGAAGGGGCATTGCGCGCCTTCCACGCCGCTTTCGGGGCGTCTTCCGCAGCACGGCTGGTGCTCAAGCTGGGCGGGCAGCCTGATGCATGGCACGAATTCGAGCAATCGGCCGGGGAGCTTCTGACCGGCGGCAACATCGAGATCGTTCGAGGTTTCCTGGACGAGGCAGCCATGAGCGAGCTTTACCGCGAGTGCGACGTCTTCCTCTCGCTGCACCGGGCCGAAGGCTTCGGTCTGCCGATGCTCGAAGCGATGGCGCACGGCATTCCGGTGGTGGCGACCGGCTGGTCGGGCAACCTCGAGTTCATGAGCCCGGGCGACAGCCATCTGGTGCCCTATAATCTGGTCAAGGTCCGCGACATCTCGGGGATCTACGCCGACAGCAGCTGGGCTGAGCCCGACCTGGAGCAGGCAGCCCGCTTGCTTCGTCGCCTGGCTGATGAGCCCGATCATTACGCTCGATCCGCTGCCGCGGCCTGGCGTTGCATCGCCAACAGGAGAGCCCGTCTTCCATTCATCCGCCAAGAGGCCAATCCCGATTATTCGAACGGATTAACGCCTTCGTTAACACCTGCCGGCTAGACTGCCCGCATGATCCATCCTGGAGAAACGCGGTGTTGAAGCCGGGCGGCGACGCTAGCCGACCTGCCTTGCTGGCGGGGATGGGTATGCGGCTGTTTGAGGGGTTGATCCTCGCGGTCGAGGCTGTTCTCGTGCTGGCGACGGGTGCGGCTGTCGCCGACGTACTCAACCTCGCGCAATCCACCATCATTCTCCCCAGGCCTGCCGCCCTGGCCGTGGCCTATGGCGTGCTGGTGGCGGCCAGCGGCGCGACCGCACAGCCACCGCGGCGAAGGCGCGAAAGCGCTGCCATGCGGGTGTTGCTGACGGTGTTCGTCGTCGGCCTTCTGGTGGGCGGCAAGGTCCTGTGGGTTTTTCCCGCGCTGGCCGCGTGGTTCGCGCTGGCCGCCTCGGGCATTGTCCTTTGGCGCCGCCTCGCGATGCGGCTTGCCAAGGCAATACCGGTGATCCCCCCGCCGCCCCGTCCGATGGCCTTCATCGGCAACAGCGATGCCGCGGCACGCCTGTTGCTGCAGATCCAGGGCAATCCGCATGCGCGGCTGCAGCCCATCGGCTTTTTCGACGACCGGAACGGCCGCGTCGGCCCCTTGCACGACAAGCTGCCCTATCTCGGCCCGATCGACGAACTGGTCAGCTACATCCACGATCACGAACTGCATGACGTATTCGTGGCGCTGCCATGGTCGGCCGGCGAACGCATCTCGGCGCTGATCGATCGACTGCGCTTCCTGCCGTTGACGGTTCGCCTCATCCCGGACCAGGCGCTCCCGGCGCTGCGGCAGCATCAAAGCGGGCATCAGCTGGAAGGCGTGGTGATGCCCACCCTGATGCTGCCACCCTCGTCACCGGGTGGCGCGTTGGCCAAGCGCGCCCTTGATCTGATGGGATGCGTCCTGCTGCTGATCCCGGTCAGCATGCTGTTCCTGCTGGTCGCCATATTGATCCGGATCGACAGTCCCGGGAAGGTGTTCTTCCTGCAGCCCCGCTTCGGCCAGTACGGGCGCAGTTTCAATATCTTCAAGTTCCGCACCCTGCATGTGGCAAGTGCGGACACTGCGGCGGAAACGCTGGTCCAGCGCGGCGACCGACGGGTGACGCGCGTCGGCCACTTCCTGCGCAAATACTCGATCGACGAGCTGCCCCAGATCATCAACGTGCTGCTCGGGGAGATGTCACTGGTGGGCCCACGTCCGCATGCGCCTCGTTCCAAGGCGGATGGCCGCATCTATGCCGAGGTCATCTCCGACTACATGCTGCGCTACCGGGTCAAGCCCGGCATGACCGGTCTCGCGCAGGTCAACGGTTGGCGTGGCAGCACCGACACCGAGGAGAAACTGCGCAAGCGGGTCGAGTTCGATTTCGACTATATCAGAAATTCGTCGATCCTGCGGGACCTGAAAATCATTGCGTTGACCATCCCGTCGGTGCTGCTGCCGCCGATCGACAATATCTGAGCCTGGGGCCGCAATTCGGCGACCGGGCAAGATATTCCTCATAGTGAGACACACCGCACTAGCCCGGGGGCGGGACGCGTCCGCCCGCGACGCGCCATCGGCGACCATTGACTTCGCCACGAGCCGATCCATACCCTGCATGCAACAAGACGGCGAACGCCGCTCCGGCGTGGCATGCCGTAGGAATGGAGGAAGACATGTCCCGTCTATTGCGGCACGGCATTGCCGTGACGGCCCTGCTATGTGCGGGTCTGGTCTTGCCGGTTCATGGCGCGGCGCAAAGCTCCGTCGTCGGCTACAGTGTCTCCACGCTTGCCAATCCCTTCTTCCAGGGTATGTCGAAGGGTGTCGTGGCCGGCATCAAGGCGCATCCGGACCTGACACTGATCAACACCAGCGCGAATGGCGACGCCAACACCCAGGCCACACAGATCCTCGACCTGATCAACCAGCATGTGGCGGCTCTCATTCTCAATCCCATCAACGCGGACGCCATCGTCCCGGTGGTCAGGCAGGCGAACAAGCGGGGCATTCCGGTGTTCACGCTCGACCGCGGTGCCGCATGCGGCAAATGCCAGGTGAATTTTCTTGAGACCGACAACGTCGCCCTTGGTAAGGAAGGTGCGGACTATATCGCGGACCGTCTCCGCAAGCGCTACGGCAGCCTCAAAGGCAATGTGGTCGATCTCGAAGGTTTGCTGGGAACAACCGCCGGCGATGACCGGGAGCGCGGTTTTACCCAGGAATTCGTCAAGCTCACACAGGGTAATCCGGGGCTCAAGCTGGTCGCCCGCCAGGCGGCGGATTTTGATGCCGACAAGGGCTTCAATATCACCACCCAGCTGCTGGCCGCGCATAACGATATCGACGCCATCTTCAACGGCAATGACGACAATGCGATCGGTGCCGTGCGGGCGATCCGGCAGGCAAACCGCTTCGTGGCGATCGGCGATCCAAAACACATCGTGGTCATCGGCATCGACGGCACCGAGCAGGGGCTGAACGCAATCCGGAAGGGCCAGATGGACGCCACACTGTCGCAGAACCCGCTGACGATGGCGGCGCGTTCG
Organism: uncultured Acetobacteraceae bacterium; assembly: GCA_964242565.1. Taxonomy (GTDB): domain Bacteria; phylum Pseudomonadota; class Alphaproteobacteria; order Acetobacterales; family Acetobacteraceae; genus Lichenicoccus. The sequence continues at coordinate 6,226 of CAXTCT010000072.1, forward strand.
ATCGGCTATGTCGAGCAGTATCTGCATGGCGACAAAACCACGATCCCGCGCCACCAGTTCTGGCCGCATGTGCTACTGACCAGGGACAATCTCGACAGTCCCGAGGTCAAGGCCTACGGGCTGTGGGGTGACGAGGCCACCAAAGGCCAGTAGCGGGCCGGAAGCGGTCGAGCAGCGACCCCATGGCTGAACCCACCGAACTGCCCGAGATGCCTGCGCTGCCCGAGACGCCCCTGCTGCCCGAGACGCCCCTGCTGCTCGAGATGCCCCTGCTGCTCGAGATGCACGGCATCTGCAAATCCTTTCCCGGTGTGCGGGCTCTGGCCGATGTCGAGCTGATCCTGGAACGGGGCGAGGTACTCGGCATCGTCGGCGAGAATGGCGCCGGTAAGTCGACCCTGATGAAAGTGCTTGCCGGCGCGTATCATGCCGACGAGGGCCGCGTGCGGCTGGAGGGGCTGGAGTTCGCACCCCGGCGACCGCGCGATGCGCTGGATGCGGGCATCGTCGTGATCCACCAGGAGCTCAGTCTGGTGCCGGACCAGACCGTGGCGGAAAACCTCTTTCTCGGCCACCTGCCGCGCAACCGGCTCGGACTGGTGCCACGGGCCGCGCTGTACCGTCAGAGCCGGACCTTGCTTGCGCGCGTCGGCCTGACCATCGCGCCGCAGACCCCGGTTCGCCATCTCGGTATTGCACAACAGCAGCTTGTCGAGATCGCCCGCGCGTTGTCGCGCGAGGCGAAGGTAATCGTCATGGACGAGCCGACGGCGACCCTGACCATCGCCGAGCAGCGCATCCTGTATGCGACCATTGCGGCGCTCAAGCAGGCCGGGATCGGGATCGTGTTCATCAGCCATCATCTCGAGGAGATTTTCGAGATCTGTGACCGCGTGACGGTAATGCGCGACGGGCGCACGGTCGAGACGCGCCGGACCGGTGAGTGGGACGAGGCCAGCCTGATCCAGGCGATGGTCAACCGTCCGATCACCGCGCTGTTTCCGCCGCGGACATCGACGATCGGCCCGGCCTTGCTGCAGGTCGAGGGATTATCGTCGCCGGGACGCTTCTCCGATATGTCGCTTTCGGTTCACGCGGGGGAAGTGGTCGGGCTTGGCGGCCTGATGGGTGCCGGACGGACCGAAATGCTCAAGGCCATCTACGGCGCCCTGCCCGAGGTGGGAGGCCACATACGCATCGACGGCAGGCGGGTGCGCATACGCAATCCGCGCGAGGCGATCGCGGCCGGACTGGCCTTCGTGCCCGAGGACCGCAAGGGCGAAGGGCTGGTGCTGGCCTTTTCGGTGCGCGACAATGTCGCCCTCTCCACTCTCGACCGGCTCGCCTGGCTGCGCATGTTCACGGCCTCCGGGCGCACCGATCAGGTCGCCCGTCATGCCGTCGCTGAGCTTCGCATACGCACGCCCGGCATCCAGCACATGGTCGGCAGCCTGTCCGGCGGCAACCAGCAGAAGGTGGTGCTTGGGCGCGCCCTGACCACAAGGCCGCGCGTGTTCCTGCTCGACGAGCCGACACGCGGGATCGATGTCGGCGCCAAGGTCGAGGTCTACCGGCTGATCGGCGAGCTTGCCGCTCAGGGCAGCGCCATCCTGGTGGTGTCGTCGGACATGCTGGAGCTGGTCGGGCTCTGCGACCGCATCCTGGTCATGCGTGCGGGAAGGCTGGCCGGCGAGCTCGGTCGCGAAGCCTTCAGCCAGGAGCGCATCATGGCGCTCGCGGCCCTTGGCTGACCCGGCGAGCGAGAAGGCCCGGCGAGAAGGCCCGGCGAGAAGGCCCGGCGAGAAGACCCGGCGAGAAGACCCGGCGAGAAGACCCGGCGAGAAGACAATGTCCGACGACCAGGCAGAGGCCCTCATGACCACAGCACCAACCTCTCCATCCCCGCCACGCGGCTTCGGATTTGGGAAAGTCAGCCGCGCCCTGAACGAACTGACCATCGTCGTCGGCTTCCTGGCGATATCGCTTTATCTTGCCGCCACCACGCCCGCCTTCCTCACCACGGCCAACATCCTGTCGATCCTGCTGGCCAGCTCGCTGATCGGCATCGTCGCAGTCGGCGAGACCTTCGTGATCGTTACCAGCGGGATAGATCTTTCGGTGGGCTCGGTGGTCGCCTTTACCGGCGTGATGACCGGGCTCGCGATCCATGCCCATGTCCCGGTGGCGGTCGCGGTCGCGGCCGGCGTCGGCATCGGGGCC